>JAPSJG010000286.1 GCA_031178305.1 Sinorhizobium sp. | reverse complement strand
CGACCGGCACCAATGTCAACGATTTCAGGGCGATGCTGATCCAATGAGCGAAGTAGAAGCAAAATCGCAGGAGAATGGCACGACCCTGCCGATCCGGCCGCTGACGTGTACCGCTTTCGCGCCCTTCGGCGATGTGATCGATATGGACGAAGCGAAGAGCTTTCCGATCAATGCGGGCAAATGCACCCGCCACCATGATCTTGCCAGGGTCGAGGCGAGCGGGCCGGGCGCGCGGGTGCTGATCAGCCTGCTGCGCGGCGAACCTTATGACCTCCCGCTGACGCTCACCATGGTCGAGCGCCATCCGCTCGGCAGCCAAGCCTTCGTCCCCTTGACGAGGAACACATTCCTCGTCGTCGTCGCGTCGGACGAAGGCGGGAGGCCGGGTCGGCCGATCGCTTTCGAGACCGCGCCCGGCCAGGGCGTCAATATCGCTCGCAACGTCTGGCACGGCATCCTGACACCACTTCATGGCGTATCCGACTTCGTCGTCATCGACCGCGGCGGCGAGGGCTGCAATTTGGAGGAGCATTTCTTCGGTACGCCCTATCGGGTCGAACATGCCTGACGGCACTCGCCCTTGTTATGAGGCGATCGAGCTCTCGGAGCTGGATGCGCTCACATGCGTTCGCGCCGCTCTATCGCGTTGTTTCTGCCGCATTCGGGGGATGTCAGGTGGTACCACCTGACTGCAAAATGCTCTAGGTTCCGCGTATACGGTCCATGGACTTTCGAGCAATGCAGCAAGTCGTCAGGAAAATGTGGGGGGAAACCGGTTGGGGCATGCCGACCTCCGTCGCCCTACATCTGGCGCTGACATTCTTGCTGCTGGTCCAATTGCCAGAGCACGGGCCGCCGGCGAAGGAGCAGAGCGTAAAGGTCGAGCTCGTTCCACCGCCGTCGAAGGCAGAGGAGAAACCGCCGCAAGAACGCGGAGAGCCGCGGCCGGAACGGCCCCGCGTGCAGCCACAGGCGTTCGAATCCGCGTCCGCGAGGACCGACAGGGAGAAGCCGTCTCAGCCGCAATTGCCACCGGCGACACCGAAGCGGAGCGATAATTCGCGGCCCAAGCCGGAGCAGACACCCGCCGCTGCGGGGAGGACGGAGAGCGTTGCAAAAGTCAAGCCGTCGGAAACGAGGACAGCGCCTGCGGAACTGAGCGTTCAGTCCAACGACGCGGCCAACGCGGCCGCCGATGCCGCAGCAACGCCGAGCGCGCCCGCTCCCAAGGCAAAGCCAACGCTCCAGCCAACCACGGCTGGAGACGTGGCGAGACCCGAGCCGTCAGCATCCGAACGTCAGACTCCGGCGCTTCAAGAGGCACAGGAACTCCACTCCAAGGATGCGCTGTCCGACCCGCGCGTGAAGCAGGCGATCGGTCGGCTGCCGACAAAGAGGCGTATCGTCCAGCTTTGCACCATTGAGGCGCTGGAGCAGATTCGCCGGCAGAGACCCGATGCCTTCCCGGACATGCTCGTGCCCTTCGGTCCCTCCGGGGGAATCGTTTCGCGCGACGGCATGAACGCCAATGGCGGCGCCTACCGCAGCCGGTCGAAATGGTACGCCGTCGACTTCAAATGCGAGGTCAATTCCGACGCGACGTCGGTCGTCTCCTTCAGCTATGCCATGGGCAAGGTTATTCCGGAAAGCGGATGGGCGGCGCGGCAATTGCCGAGGGAGTAGGCTGCTTTCGAGCGGACTCATGTAGATGCGCTTTCGGCGATTGCTGACGCTCACCCTCTCTGGCTGTCGGCCATCTTCCCCACAAGGGAGAGAAGATCGCGCGGCAGCCGATCGCCCTGAGCAGGAAGGTTTCGCATATACGGAGGCCGTTGATGGGCGCACCGGGGCGTGCCAAACGGATTCTCCCCTCTTGTGGAGGAGATGGCCGGCAGGCCAGAGGGGTTAGAATTTGTCGCCGTCACCGACTAAAGCGCATCGCGTTTAAACGTGTTCATGCGAAGCGCCTTAGGTCCCTGTTTTTATGCATGTCGTTGCCCCAAAACCGCGGCACACTTTTGGGCGACATGCAGTAGCCGAAGCAACTATCGCATCATCGCCAGGGCTGCGCTGAAGAAGTCCTCGCCGCCGAAATTGCCGGATTTCAGCGCCAGCAGCATGTCGCCCTGCTCATTGCCGACGGTGCGGAGCACCGGCACGCCCGGTGCAATTTCCGGGCCGATCAGGAAAGCGGGAATGGAGAGCCTGTCGACGGTCGCACCGGAGGTCTCGCCGCCGGCAATGACGAGGCGCTTGACGCCGCGCGCCACAAGCTCGCTGGCAATCGTTGCAGTTGCGGCTTCGATAGCGTGGCCGGAAGCCTCCCGCCCGTATTGAGCCTGAAGGCGGGAGACGATTTCGGGCGCGGCGCTTGCTGCGATGACGACGGGACCCGCCGTGATGCGCTCACCGGCCCAGGCAATCGCCGCGGCAATCTCGTCCGATCCCGTGAGCAGCCTTTCCGTGTCGAGCCGCAAGACCGGCATCGATCGTTCCGCAACCTCGATCTGCCGCAGTGTCGCCGCCGAGCAGCTGCCGGCGACGATTGCCGCCAGGCCCCCGACGGGGCGGATGGCGTCATCCGCCGCGGCGCCTGACGAGGATGCGCGGCCGGAACGTGCGATCGCACGAGCAAGGCCGAACCCGAGGCCGGAGGCGCCCGTCGACAAGGCAGTTTGCCATGCAACTTCACCGAGCGTCTCGAGGTCGCTTTCTGAGAGCGCATCGGCAATCGCCGTCGCCACGCCTTCGGCATGCAGTGTGTGAAGTCGTGCCTTCACCGCATCGGGCCCGGCCATTACGCTCGGGAGGTCGACGAGCCCAACGGCGCCGCGCGATTGCCGCGCCATCACGCGCACCAGATTGGCGTCGTGCATCGGGTTCAGCGGATGGTCCTTGAGCGGGCTTTCGTTCAACGGCTGGCCATTGACGAAGAGATGGCCGAGATAGACGGTACGTCCGGTTTCCGGGAATGCCGGGGTGACCAGAACGGTCCCGCCGCCTGCGGCCTCGCTCAGCGCTTCCGTCACCGGGCCGATATTGCCCTGATCGGTTGAATCGAAGGTCGAACAGACCTTGTAAAGTACATGGGTGGCGCCTCGGTCACGCAGCCACCCTTCGGCCTTGCGGGCGGCGGCGACGGCCTCGTCGGCGGCAACGGACCGGATCTTCAGCGAGACGACCACCGCGTCGACCTCCGGCAAGGCGAGAGACGGTGCGGGGATGCCGACGGTCTGCACCGTGCTGAGCCCGTTCTTCGTCAGCGTGTTGGCGAGATCAGAGGCGCCGGTGTAGTCGTCGGCGATTGCACCCAGGAGTATGGCCATCGTTCAGCTCCTTGCGAAAGGTTTGAACCAGCCAAGGCCATCGAGTGTCGAGCCGCGGGGCGTGTATTCGCAGCCGACAAAGCCGCTATAACCGAGCCTGTCGATTTCCTCGAAGAGATGGGGATAGTTGAGCTCCTCCCCATCCGGCTCGTGCCGCGATGGCACGCTGGCAATCTGGATGTGGCCGGTGATCGGCATCAAGCGGCGAAGCGCCATGGTCACGTCGCCATTGATGATCTGGCGGTGGTAGATGTCGAACTGCAGCTTCAGATTGGCAAAGCCGATTTCCGAGATCACCCGCTCGGCGATGCCGAAATCATTGAGGAAATAGCCGGGCATGTTGCGGCCGTTGATCGGCTCGATCAGCAGATCGATCCCCTTATCGCCGAGCCGCTCGGCCGCGCAAGCCACTGAATGCCGGTAGGCCGCCGCTGCCTGGGCGTCGGCAGGATCGGCCAGCCCCGCCATCAGGTGCAGCCGTTTGGCGCCGGTCGCTTCCGCATAATCGAGCGCCCGTTCGACATCTGCCTTCACCTGGTCGAAGCGGCCGGGGAGGGCTGCGGTGCCGCGCTCGCCTGCAGCCCAGTCGCCCGGCGGCAGATTGAACAGCGCCTGTTGCAAGTCGTTGCGCATAAGCCGCTCGGCAATCGCCTCCGGCGGCGCCTCATAGGGGAAGAGATATTCGACGGCAGTAAAACCCGCCTCGGCGGCGGCGTCGAAGCGATCGAGGAACGACCACTCGTTGAACATCATCGTCAGATTGGCGGCAAAAACGGGCATCTCGATCGTCCTTCACGCCTTCTTCGGCTCTTTGTTCTGGCCGGGCAACTCAGCGCCCGACAGCTGTGCATAGAGGCGCGCGAGCGAGGAATCGTCGTCGCGGCCCATGCCGATGCCGGTAGCGGCAAGATACATCTGCAGCGCGGCCGCCACCAAAGGCACCGGGTAGCGCTCGGCGCGCGCCATGTCCTGAACTATGCCGAGATCCTTGACGAAAATCTCGATGGCGCTGAGCGGCGTGTAATCGCCTGCGAGCACATGCGGGATGCGGTTCTCGAACATCCAGGAATTGCCGGCCGAAGCAGTAATCACTTCGTAGACCTTTTCGAGATCAAGGCCCTGCTTGGCCGCAAAGCTGATCGCCTCGCAGGCGGCGGCGATGTGCACGCCGGCAAGCAACTGGTTGATCATCTTGAACGCGGCGCCGACGCCTGCAGCATCACCCAGTTCATAAACCTTGGCGGCCATCGCATCGAGCGCCGGGCGCGCCGCGGCAAAGGCCTCAGGCGAACCGGACGCCATGATCGTCAGTTCGCCCTTCGCAGCTTTGGCAGCACCGCCCGAGATCGGCGCGTCGAGATAGTGGAGTCCCAAGGCTTCGAGCCGCTCGGCCAGGCTGCGCGCGATAGCCGGGTCCATCGTTGCCGATGAAACGAAGACGGCACCAGGCTCCATTGCTCTCGCGATGCCGTCCGGACCGAAGAGCACCGCCTCTGTCTGTGCGGCATTAACGACGACCGAGACGACGATATTAGCGCCTTCAACAGCATCCGCCAGCGCTTGCGCACCGCGACCGCCTTCGGCGACGAAGCGCTCGACGGCGCCCTGGGTGATGTCGTACCCGGCGACGTCGAGGCCGGCGCGCCTCATCGATTGCGCCATGCCGAAGCCCATCGAGCCGAGGCCGATCACGGCCGCTCTGAATCCGCGATTTTTGACATTCAATGGCATGACAGCATATCTCCGGTCGTGAGTTTGGCATCCCCTCCGAAATCGACCGTCGGAGGGGATATTTTGAGCGTTTTAGCGGTTGACGGTCTTGGCAGGCACGGTCAACACGGCGATTGCGCCGACAACGAGAACCGCTTCCAGGAAATACATTCCAGCGCTGTTGCTGCCGGTGAAATCCTTCAGATAGCCGACCATGCAAGGTCCGAGGAATCCGGCAAGATTGCCGACCGAGTTGATTTAGTGCATTTTGGCAGCGCTGCCAACAAAAAATGGTAGCGCTGCCAAAAGATTTCGATATTGAATTTGGGATCGGGGTCGCGTCGTCCGCGAGGCCACGACCGCAGCAGACAGAAGCAGGTCCGAAGGTGACA
>JAPSJG010000015.1 GCA_031178305.1 Sinorhizobium sp. | reverse complement strand
TGCGAGAAAGGATTCGGCTAATTTATTGACTCATAGACCCCGCTTCCGGACTTGTTCGGGAGCGGTTTTTCTTTTCTGGTCGGGCCTGTCATCTCCGTGAAATTTGATCAGAATGCGTGAGCGCCGGTATCACGAGTGATTCCGCCATTTGAAAAATAACCTCATAAACCAAAAAGGTGCAACAACGTGCTACACGCAAAAGCCTGTAAGGCGTATGTTAGGCCGCGAATTCCCTTATTTCTTAGTAGCTTGCCGCATTTTTGCTGATTTTAGAACGCCGGCCTTGAGCCCCCAATGATGAAGCAATTTGATGCAAAACAGTTCCTGAAACGCAGGAAAACCCGGGCGGGAAGGGGAGCTTGAGGAGGAGGGGGAATCGGGCCTCCCCTCAACATGATTGTGGGCCAGGTCGATCCTGGCCCACGGTCATCGGCGGTCGTGAAAGCGGGAGGGCCGATCACGCGGGAGGAACGTGACCGGCCCGCGACTGATGTTACTCAGCCGCTTGGGGGAACTGCTCGTCTTCCGCGGTGCTCTCGGCTCCAAGCTCCTGTTCCGCCTCGGCGGGGGCTATACGAAGCGGGGAGGGTATCCAGCCGGTTCCGGCAGCAAGGCGATCTGCGATCGTAACGGCTTCGGACTTTTTGGCGGCGGCTCTCACCGACAATGCCGCTTCGCTGCCTCTCGCCTCGGCCAACGAAAGTTCAATGGTCGTGCGGTTGACGTGCTTGAAATAGCTGTCGCCGGTCGTCTCGAACCAATCTGGCATGTTCATTTGGAGCGCTCGGCCAAGCTGGTTCGCCTGCTCGATGCCCTTCTTGCGGTGTGTAAACTTCTTCTCCACCGCATTGACCGAGTGCGCCGCACCGAATGCGAGAAGCATCAGCACCATGTCTTGCGGCTGCTCCAACAGCCATTCGAACAGATCGGCAGGGTTTCCCGGCAGGTGATGGCCGTAGTTGTCCGCAAGATCGTTGAAGGCGGAAAGCCCCTTGCAACTTTCGGCGTCCTTCATCGACGGCTCCAAGCGTTCGTGCGTGAGCGACAACTGTAGAGCGCTCTGCTCCGAATTGTACGGATAGGCCACGCTGAGTAGCATCGCATGAACGACGGCAACTAGCGCCACGTCCGGATTATTCGCCAGTTCGATACGCAAAGCAGCGGTCTTGTGAGCAGTCAGGTCCTCGATTAGCGCGGCGGAATGGCTGATGCTCGGTGCCTTGGGCTTTGCCGCGCCGCTGGCGCTCGGCAAGCCTTCGCCGTCCTCGTTCTCATCTCCCGCCGCCTCGACTTCTCCCGGCTTCACAAAGCCGCGCTCGATCGCAAGCCGACCGTAATAGTCGAGGAACACGAAGGTTCCCGCCTGTTCCAACGCCTCTGCGCTATAGGCCTCCGATCGGGCACTGAGAGTGTCGATCCGCTTTTCGACGCCAGACAGCTTCGCCTCTGCCTCGTCGTCGGCCATGCTGCTTTCGATCAACTCGGCAAGCTCGTCATATTCCGCCTGTGCGGCATCGAGCGCCGCCTGATCTTCCTCGGAAAGAGGAAGAGCCTCGGGATAGTGGCGCTTCATCGCATGATAACCGGCAGGGGCCGTGGCGGAGCACTCGACCCATTTCCAGCCTTCGGCACGAACGCTCGCGGCGGCCGTCTCGAGCTTTTCAGCAACCAGCCTTTCGACCAAGGCGGCGTCGGTCGCATAACCGGCGTTGCGGTCGTCGAAGAGATCGCGCTTTACCGATCCACCGGCTTCCTCATATGCAGCCAGCCCGCCGATGAACTGCACGCGCTTGTCCGTCGCCGAAATCATTTCCTCGGTGAACGCTCGCCGGATGGAATGAGGATCGCGGTTCCAAGAGGTGAGCGAGTTCCAGACGGCCACCTGCCTTTCGTGATCATCGCTCACCGTGAAGGCCGATAGCTGCGCAAAGCTCATGTTCTCGTCGCGGAAATGCTGCAACAGGACCGGCGAAACGCGGGCCAGCGCCAGCCGCTTGCGAACAATGGTTTCGGTCGTGCCGAACCGGGCGGCGATGTCGGCAATGTCTTTTCCTTGCTTGGCAAGCGCGTCGAAAGCCTCGTACTGGTCAACCGGGTGCATGTCCTCGCGCATGACGTTCTCTGCGAGGCTGATTTCCGTGGCGATCTCCCCTTCGCGTTCCTTGCACTCGACGGGGTAATCCTTGGCGATCTCGCCCGCCTCCGCCAACAGCTTGAGCGCAGCCAATCGGCGGCCGCCCGCAACGACGAAATAGCGGCCCTTCTTGTCGCCCTTACGAACAACGAGGTTCTGCAGAAGCCGGTAGCCGTCGGCGCGAATGTTCGCAGCCAGCGCCTCGATGCCCTCGGCGCTGTAGGTCTTGCGCACGTTCCTCGGATCGGCGTCGAGCTTGCTCAATGCAACAGTGATGATGTCAGTCATGATGGTTCCCTTTTTCCCTATTCCCGCGAAGCGGCCTCGTGCCCGAAGGGGCAGGAGCCCCGCTCCTGCTCCCCGAGCTCGTGCGGAACAGCGGGGGAGAGGGGGGCCAAGGGGACAAATCGGAGGGGAATCACCCGCCCGAGGCGTAGCCGAAGGGGCGACGCAAAATCCGCCTCGAGCGGATCCGCGTCGATCCTGCACGGAGCGAGCTAAGGGCGAGCGGAGGAAGGACGGGGAGACCGATTTTCCCCTTGCAGGGGAGAGGGGGCAGAGCGCCCTTTCCCCACCTAAAGGGGGCAATGAGCATACCAGGCGCAGGCGCAGCCGAAGCCAGTTCGCGCACCGCTTGACCGGTTAAAAGGGCAGCCGCAGGAGGTTTAGCATAGCGCCGCCCGAAGGGCGGAAACCGGGACCGACTGCCCCCGGCAAGCGGTTCATTTTGGTCGTCAAGCTCTGGTGCCGGCGTTTCCGACAAGCCTTCGGCAAACCCTACGGCGCTGCCTGGCGGGCGCGGGTTGCCTTCGGCTGCTCCGCTCACTGATGTTCGCTGCGGCCGCTTGTGCCGGCTATGCCGGCGCGGCTGGAAAACGCCTCACACAATTCGGGGCCGCGGCGTGGGCGCTGAACTTCTCAATAGGGTGGAAAGCGGTCGCCTGCTGCGGTCAATCGAACGACCGGCGTGTGCGCCAACACCGGACAGAGAAAGCATGGGATCTACTTAGGCGCGCCGAAAGATTGCCGTTTCAGCGTAGGTCCGCAGTCTGGGAGAGAAACCACTCAACGAGAATGTTGAGCTTCTCCTGTTTGGTTCTTCGTTCGTTGGCAACTAGGAAAAACGCTCCGCCGGTCCGCACTGAAACGTCCAGCGGTTTCACGAGGAGCTTGTTCCGAAGCAACAACTGAGCCGAAAAATTCCAGCCCAGCGCGATCCCCTCTCCGGCGAGCGCTCCCTGCATGACCAACTGATAGTCGTTCAACACCATGTTGGGAGGCGCTTGCACCGATCCGGCTCCCACGAGGTCGAACCATTCCCCCCAGCCTATCCGCTTCCGGTGAGCGTCGAAGGAGTGAAGCAACTGGTGGTCAGAGAGGTCCGTGACGGTTCTTATGCGAGTGCGTTCGGCAAGGTAGGCAGGAGAGCACACCGGAAACACCATTTCGTCGCAAACGAACCATGTGTTTGGACGCTGAAATCCCCGATCCCTAATCCAGATCGTCATGTCGATCTCGGCGTCCGGCTCCACGTCACGGTCGGTGGTGACGACCTTGATCTTCAAATTCGGGTGGTCGTGCTGGAGTTGATAGAGCTTGGGCATAAGCCAATGAGCCGCAACTGACGTGGATGCCGCCAGCGTTAGATATTGGGTCGCTTCGGGCGAGATCGCCCTGAAGCTATCCTCCATCCTGGTAAAGCTCGCCCGCACGCCGTCGTAGAGCACCCGCCCGGCCTCCGTGAGCTGCACGCCCCTGTTCTCCCTTACAAAGAGCGCAGTGCCGCAATGCTTCTCCAGAGCCTTTATCGAATGGGAAACGCTCGGCTGTGTGACATTCAACTCCCTTGAAGCCGTTGCGAAATTCAAGTTGCGGGCCGCCGCTTCGAAGACGAACAAAGAATGCGGCGACGGCAGTAGGGAACGTAGCTTTGACATGAATGAGATTCATATCAGATGACTTCTTTTCCGTCTACAGAGGCTGCCTTTCCTGTGGTTAGCTAGTGCCTGATTTAAAGGCGGGATGCTCGGGAGGCCCCGCAAAATTTTCCAGAGCTGAGAGAGAAACACGTGGCTTCGACAAATCGAAACGCGCCGCGGGAGCATATTACCGTGCCCCGACCACACGACGAACCGACGGTGTCGGGCTGGTACCTGACATCGGGACCGGACCTGCCGCTGGTTCCGCAAAGCGGTGAGACCAATTGCGAGTGCCTGGTGATTGGCGCGGGATGGATGGGCCTGCATGCCGCCCGCCGCTACGCCGAGCTTCGTCCGGACGCGGCGGTCGTGCTGGTCGATGCGGGGCGCATTGGCAACAACGCGTCCGGCCGCTGCATGGGCTTTGCGATCGATCTTGCGCATAATCCGCGCAAGCAGGACTTTGTCGAGGACATCCAAGGCAATCGCGAGGAGCTCGAGGTCAACCTGGACGGCAATGCCTATCTGCGTTCGGCAGCCGAGGAACTCGGCGTGGATTGCGACTGGGACCCGCAAGGCAAATACCATAGCGCGGCGACCGAGCACGGCGTGGCCGACCTCGTGAATTTCTCCCACGCGCTCGACAAGATGGGACAGAGCTATCGTTGGGTCGAAAAGGATGAGATTCAGGCGCTGACCGGAAGTAAGCACTACATCCGAGCGCTGCACCACCCCGGGACGATCCTGATCCACCCGGCCAAGTATCTGAAGAACGCCGCGCGCGCTCTGCCAAAGAACGTCACCGTCCACGAGAATACCGCAATCATCGGTGCCGATTACGGCAAGCCGTTCCACACCTTTCAAACGCCAACAGGCGTCATCAAGGCCAACAAGGTCATTATCTGCGCGGCCGGCTACCTGACCGAGTTCGGGTTCTATCCCAACAGCGCGATCCCGCTCTATACCTTTGCCAGCATGACGCGCGAGCTGACGGCCGCGGAGTTGGCTAGGGTCGGCGATCGTGGACCCTACGGACTGATCCCGGCCAACAGCTTCGGCACGACAGTCCGGCGCACGAACGACAACCGCCTGCTGCTACGGAACGTCTATTCCTACGCGGACGACTTCAAAACCACTTGGAAGGATGTCGAAAGAGCGAAGACGCAGCAGCAGGTCGCGTTCGACCGCCGTTGGCCGGAGCTTTCGTCGATGGGATTCGTCGCGAGCTGGGGCGGTCTGCTGACCCTAGCGCAGAACGGCGGCATGGTCTTCGGTGAACTCGCGGACAACGTCTTCGGCGCGGCATTCTGCAATGGCACAGGGGTCTCGAGAGGGACATCCTTCGGCAAGTCTGTTGCCGAACTCGCCGCAGGTCGATCGTCGCCCATCATCGAAATCCTAAAGCGGCGCGTCGCCCCGTCACGCGGCTATCCGAAGCTCATCACATCGACGGGCGTCCGGTTCGTCACCGGATGGCGCTTCAAACAGGCTGGCAAGGAAGTTTAGCGAAAGGGACTACAAGAATGGCTGATCTCAAGGGCATCAATCTCGCGATGCAAACCCCGTTCAACGACGATGGGTCGGTGAACTTCAAGGTCTTCGAGGAACTGATCGACAGGTATGTCGACGCCGGCGTCCATGGACTGGTGCTCGGTGCCGGGACGGGACAGCATCCCTATCTCACCGAAGGCGAGTGCAACAAACTCTACGAAATAGGTGCAAAGCGCATCGGCAGCCGTTGCAACGTCATTTGCCAGACGTCCGCTCTGAACATGGACGAGGTCGTCCGCCGCTCCCGGCACGCGGAATCGATCGGCGCAGATGCACTCATGATCCTTCCTCCCTATTTCGAGGGGCCGACCGATGACGACGGCCTGTTCGCCTTCTACGAGGAAATCGATGCTGCAATCGGCATTGACATCATCGGATACAACATCCCGCAAGCCACGGGCATTTCGGTTTCAGTCGAGCTCCTAGAACGCCTCGCGTCCCTCCGCAACTTCAACTGGATCAAGGACAGCGCCGGCGATCTCACCCTCCATCAGGAATATCTGTCGACCTCGGCGTCCGTTCTCAACGGAGCCGACACCACGACCGTCTACGCTCTCATGGCAGGAACGAAGGGCGTGATCTGGGGCGGCGCGAACTACATGCCACACGAGTCGGTCCGTCTCTACGACCTCGTTTCCGCTGGCAAATACGCTGAAGCATTGGAGCTTTGGAAGCGGATGCTGCCCTCCCTCCTTTTCATCTGGAGGACGCACTACACCCCATCGGTCCTGCGGGCGGCCCAGCTCCGGGGCTACGGCACGGGGAATGTCCGCAAGCCGCTCACGAGATTGACCGCCGAGCAGGACAGATTGCTTCAGAAGGCCCTCGCTCCGCTTCTCGAAGGCTCCACGAGCTAATCGTCGAAACCCAACGCCCCGAACAGGAACTCGGAATTGAACTTGGACAACGCGAAACCAGTAGCAGTGATAACCGGAGGCGGCCGCGGAATGGGGGCCGCAATCGCACGCGAGCTCCATCGTCGGGGCTACCGCCTGGTTCTCATGTCGCCCTCGGACACCTCTGAGAAGCTGGCTGATGAACTGGGTGGCAAAGGACTGCGGGGGTCGACTGCCAATCTTGCCGATCTGGAGGCGTTGGTTTCGCTTGCGAGATCGTCCTATGGCCGCATCGACGCGGTCGTCAACAACACCGCCCATCCGCCGACTGGAGAGCTGCTCGAAATCGATGACGCGGTGTGGGAAGCCCAAAACCGCTCGATCCTGCTTTCCGTCCAAAGGATGGCGAAGCTCGCGACCCCTCTCATGCTCGATCAAGGAGGCGGGGCGTTCCTCAACATCACGACGCTCGCCACCTTCGAGCCGGACGCGAACTATCCCATCTCGTGCGCTTATCGAGCGGCCGTCGCCGCCTACACCAAGATGTATTCCGACAAGTACGGCCCACGGAACATCCGCATGAACGCGCTTCTTCCTGGCTACATCGACAGTATGGCGCATCCGGCAGAGGAGGCCGACCCGATCCCGCTTCGCCGGATCGGTACCGTCGTCGAGATCGCGAAGACCGCGGCGTTCCTGCTTTCCGACGACGCGAGCTACATCACCGGGCAGAACATCCGCGTCGACGGCGGCCTGACGCGACACATGTGAACGCCGAGGGCGCGTCACGGGAGGCGTGGCTCGCGATCGAGCGAAGGGTTCGGGCAGAGGAATTGCGTGCTCGCAGCGAGACATGGGGCTCGCCGCGCAATGGAGGAGGCCCACAAACCGGGCCTTCGGTGAGTGGGAACACAAACTGAGGAGTGAAGTCAATGAAGGCATTTTTGAAATCGCTAATCGCGGTGACGATGGTGGGCATGACGTTTCTGTCCGCCCACGCCGAAGAGAAGACGATCACAATGGGGACCATGTCCTGGGAGGACCTGCTTCCCATAACGGGCATCACCAAGAAGGTCCTCGAGGACAAGGGCTACACCGTCAAGGTCGTTCCCTTCTCAGAGTGGGGGATCGCGTTCGCGGCGCTCGGCAAGGGCGACATCCAAATCCTGACGTCGCATGTGAACTACGTCACCGCTGATTACTGGGACAAGAACAAGCGCAAGCTCGAGAAAATCTCCCCGGTCTCGCACGGTCTCTATCAGGCGGTCGCCGTTCCGAATTACGTGAACATCGACAGCATGGAGCAATTGAACGACAATGCCGACAAGTTCGGCAACAAGATCATCGGCGTCGAGCCCGGCTCCGGACTGATGCGGGACATGGCCACGGCCAGCAAGGAATACGGCCTCAAACTGCAGACTGTTGAAGGCAGCACCGCTGCGATGACCGCGGCCCTGAAGTCCGCCATCGATCGGAAGGAATGGATCGCCGTTACGATCTGGGAGCCTTCATGGATGATGCAGAAGTATCCTCTCAAGTGGCTCAGCGATCCGAAGAACATTTTCCCCGCCGCCCAGACTTACTATTGGATCGGCCAAAAGGGCTTCTCCGAGCAGAACCCACGTGCGCGTGAGATCATTTCCAGCGTCTACGTGCCGCTCGCTGATATCACCGCCATCAACGGGGCGGTCGCCGACGGCAAGACCATGGACGAGGCGATCAAGGACTGGACCGACAGCCACGCCGATCTCCTGAAGCGTTGGGAAAACATCAAGGACGAATGATCAAACGGGCGAGCCTCGGCGCCGTCGTCGGCTCGCCTCCCCACAACAATAACGACCGGTCAGGGACTGGCTCTGGGGAATGTCATGGAAATGAAAATCAGTGACAACGACGTGCTGCTCGACTGCCGGAACATCTGGAAGATATTCGGAGCGCGAGCTCCCGCAGCGGTGAAGGCAGTTTCCGAGCGCGGCCTATCGAAGAAGCAGGTGCTCCAGGAATTCGACTGCGTCGTCGGTGTTGCGGACGCCAGCCTGCAGTTATGCCGAGGGGAAATTTTCTGCGTGATGGGCCTGTCCGGCAGCGGCAAGTCCACGCTTGTCCGTCTCTTCAATCGCCTGATTGAACCGAGCCTTGGCACCGTCACGGTGAAAGGACGGGAGATTTCCGGCTTGAATGCCGCCGAGCTTCGCGACATGCGCGCCCGCACCATCGGCATGGTGTTCCAGAGCGTGGCGCTGCTCCCGCACCGGACGGTGCTCGAAAACGCCGCCTTCGGGCTTGAAGTGCGCGGCATCGCCAAGGAGAAACGCAACCAGATCGCACTCGCCGCCCTCGAAAAGGTCGGCCTTTCGGACTGGACCGCGAGGTATCCTTCCGAACTATCGGGCGGCATGCAACAGCGTGTCGGTCTCGCCCGGGCGTTCGCCTCCGACCCAGAGATCATCCTCATGGACGAACCGTTCAGTGCGCTCGATCCCCTCATTCGCAAACAACTCCAGGATGAGTTCCGGCAATTGACGAAATCGCTGGGCAAATCGTCCGTGTTCATTACCCATGACCTCGATGAGGCTATCCGCATCGGCGACCGGATCGCCATAATGAAGGACGGCGTCATCGTTCAGGTCGGTACCGCCGAGGAGATCGTCACCAAGCCGGCGGACGACTATGTCGCCGACTTCGTGGCGGGCATCTCGAGAATCCACCTGGTCAAAGCCCATTCCGTGATGAAGCCAGTGGCCGAGTTCAGGGCCGAGCAGCCTAACTGCGATGTCGACGCCCTGCTCAGGACAACGCCGGATGCTGACATCGGCGAGCTCATCGATCTGACGATGCGATCGGATAGCGATGCCGTCGCGGTCGTACACGACGGCAAGATCGTCGGGGTGGTCACCATCAGAGGTCTCCTTCGCGGCGTCGCGGGAACTCCCGCGGAAGCTCGCGCGGCGGCTTGACAGGAGGGCGCAATGGACACGTCAGTGCTCACCGACACGTTCGACTTGTGGATCGATGACGGGCTTGCCTGGATCAGCGACAACGGCGAGTGGGCGTTCGACTCATTGCGGGGAATACTTGAGGGCACCTACGACGGCATCCTCTGGCTCCTCCAGCTCGCGCCGTTCTACGTCGTCGCCCTGATTGTGGGGTTGCTTGCCTGGAGGCTGATGGGTCTTGCGTCCGCGATCTTGACGGGCGTCGCGCTCGCATTCTGCGCCGTAATGGGTTTATGGGGCGAAACCATGACCACGCTCGCACTGGTGGCCACCGCCACGGTTCTCGCCCTTGTGGTCGGCATCCCAATCGGTATCGCGGCGGGATTCCTGGCCACACTGAACACCGCGCTCGAACCCGTTCTGGACCTGATCCAGACGCTTCCGCCATACATCTACCTCCTGCCCGCCATCGCGCTGTTGGGCTATGGCCCGGCAACCGCATTGATCGCCACCTTCGTCGTGGCAATGCCGCCCGCGATCCGCCTGACCTCGCTCGGCATCCGGATGACCCCGCACGAGTTCATCGAACTTGGTCACGCAAGCGGCCTCACACCATGGCAGATGTTCACGAAGGTCAGGCTTCCGTTTGCGATCCCGAGTGTCATGGCGGGTATCAATCAGAGTCTGATGATGTCCTTCGGCATGGTGGTTATCGCGGGCATCGTTGGCTCTGGCGGTTTGGGCGAAACGATCTACGGAGCGGTACGAACGCTTGATATCGCAACATCCATTAACGCGGCGATTGCCATCGTCATTCTGACGATGATCCTGGACCGACTGACTCAGAACGCGGCCCGCCGCGTCAAGGTAGGTGCAAGATGAACTTTGAAATGTTCCGTTTTTCCCCTGGCGCATACCTCGCTCCGGCGGTCGACTGGCTCAACGCGAATTTTCACCCGGTCTTTGATGCCATCGCCAAGACAGTCGAGTCCGTTCTGGTCAGCTTCGAGTCGGCGCTGCTCTTCCCGCCCGCATATGTCGTGATCCTCGCCGCCGCACTGGCCGCCGGCTATTTCACCACGGTTCGCGTCGCGCTCGTAGTGTTGGTGTCGCTCGGCTTCTGCCTGCTAGCAGGTCTCTGGACTGCGTGCATGCAGACGGTCGCTCTCGTCGTCGTCGCAGTTTTTGTCTCCGTCCTGATCGCGTTTCCGCTCGGGGTTCTCGCCTCGCGCCATAAGAGGCTTGAAGTCGGGCTTCGGCCCATCCTGGACGTGATGCAGACCGTTCCGCCTTGGGTCTACCTGATCCCCGCGGTCATGGTCTTCAGCCTCGGACGTGTCCCCGCGACCATCGCCACCATTGTCTACGGCATTCCGCCCATGCTGCGGCTCACCACCTTGGCTTTCAACCAAGTGCCGAAGCCGCTGGTCGAGATGGGACAGGCGATCGGCGCGCCGACACGGTCGATCCTGTTCAAGATCGAAATTCCCTCCGCGATGCCAACGCTCATCGTGGGCTTGAACCAGTGTATCCTGCTGTCCCTCGCCATGGTCGTCCTGGCCGGCCTGGTCGGCGGCGGGGGCCTGGGTGCGGAGGTCACGCGGGGGCTCACCCGAATGGAGATGGGCCTCGGCCTTCGGGCCGGACTGTCGATCGTCGCGGTTGCCATACTCCTGGACCGTGTTTCGAAGGGCGCGCTTCAGACGCGACGTCGAAGACCGAGCTGACTGACCTGAAATCGTAAGACCGAACACCAAACCTAATTCACTTCGCCGCTTCTCGAGTGGCGTGCACAACTGCGCCCGCCGCGTCGGGCAAATGACCAACGACCTGTCGTCCCAATTAGGCCGACCAACCTCGAAAGAAGACGCGCATGCCCAATCTGCCAACGAAAGCTCGAGTTGTTGTAATCGGCGGGGGAATTTCCGGATGCTCCGTCGCGTACCACCTGGCGAAGCTCGGATGGACCGACATCGTTCTGCTTGAAAGGAAGCAACTGACGTCCGGCACGACCTGGCATGCCGCTGGCCTGATCGGGCAGTTGCGCGCGTCGCAGAACATGACCCGGCTGGCGAAATACTCGGCGGACCTCTACGTGAAGCTCGAAGCCGAGACCGGAATCGCGACCGGCATGCGCCAAAACGGTTCCATCACCGTCGCCCTCACCGAGGAGCGCAAGCAGGAAATCTATCGACAGGCGACGCTCGCGAGGGCGTTCGACATCGACGTGAACGAGGTCTCTCCTCGTGAGGTCAAAGAAATGTATCCACATCTCAACATCTCCGATGTCGTTGGGGCTGTCCACCTTCCGCTCGATGGACAGTGCGACCCGGCGAATATCGCGATGGCACTCGCAAAGGGGGCAAGGCAGCTCGGCGCGAAAATCGTGGAGAACGTCAAGGTCACCGATGTTCATAAGCGTGACGGGAGGGTCACGGGCGTTTCATGGGCCAGCGGTGAGGCAACCGGAATGATCGAAACGGATTTGGTGGTCAATTGCGGCGGCATGTGGGGCCGCAATCTCGCCGCGAAGTCGGGCGTGACCCTTCCGCTCCATGCCTGCGAGCACTTCTATATCGTGACTGAGGCCATCGAAAACCTGCCCCGCCTCCCGGTTCTCCGCGTCCCGGACGAATGCGCGTATTACAAGGAAGACGCGGGCAAGATGATGCTGGGTGCCTTCGAACCGAGGGCGAAACCCTGGGGCATGGAGGGAATTCGCGAAGACTTCTGCTTTGACCAGTTGCCGGAGGATTTCGACCACTTCGAGCCGATCCTCTCGATGGCCGTGAACCGGATGCCCATGCTCGAAACGGCGGGTATCCACACGTTCTTCAACGGTCCGGAATCCTTCACTCCGGACGACCGCTACTACCTCGGCGAGGCACCGGAACTCAAAGGCTACTGGGTCGCAGCCGGCTACAACTCCATTGGCATCGTCTCGTCCGGCGGCGCAGGCTTCGCGCTGGCGCAATGGATGAACGACGGCGAGCCGCCCTTCGACCTGTGGGACGTCGACATCCGCCGCGCGCAGCCGTTCCAGAAGAACCGCGCCTATCTCAAGGAGCGGGTGACGGAGACCCTTGGGCTCCTCTACGCCGACCATTTCCCCTATCGCCAGGTCGAGACCTCGCGCGGCATCCGCCGCTCGCCGCTGCATGAGCACCTAAAGGCACGTGGTGCAGTGTTCGGCGAGGTCGCCGGATGGGAGCGCGCCAACTGGTTCGCCAAGCCCGGCCAGGAACGCGAATACCGCTATAGCTGGAAGCGCCAGAACTGGTTCGAGAACCAGAGGGACGAGCACCTCGCCGTCCGCAACGGCGTCGGCCTGTTCGACATGACCTCTTTCGGGAAGATCAGGATCGAAGGTCCGGACGCTTGCGCTTTCCTCAATCGGCTCTGCGCGAACCAGATGAATGTCGCGCCTGGCAGGGTCGTCTACACCCAGATGCTCAACAAGAAGGGCGGGATCGAAAGCGATCTCACCGTCACCCGCTTCTCGGAGACGGCATTCTTCGCGGTCGTTCCGGGCGCGACCCTGCAGCGTGATCTTGCCTGGATGCGCAAGCAGGTGCGGGATGGTGAATTCGTTGTCATCACAGATATCACCGCTTCGGAATCCGTTCTCGTCCTGATGGGCCCCAAGGCACGCGAGGTCATCACCAAGGTCAGTCCCAACGACTTCTCCAATGAGGCATTTCCGTTCGGGACCGCGCAGGAAATCGAAATCGGCATGGGTATCGCCCGCGCCCACAGGGTCACCTATGTCGGTGAACTGGGCTGGGAGCTCTATGTCTCTTCCGACCAGACTGCGCACGTGTTCGAAGCGCTCGAAGAGGCGGGAGCGGCGTCCGACCTCAAGCTCTGCGGTCTTCATACGCTCGACTCCTGCCGGATCGAAAAGGCCTTCAGGCACTTCGGCCATGACATCACGGACGAGGACCATGTCCTCGAGGCCGGGCTCGGGTTCGCGGTCAAGACCGACAAGGTGGACTTCATCGGCCGCGACGCCGTCCTGCGGAAGCGGGAAGAGGGTCTGGAGCGACGGATGCTCCAGTTCAGGGTCCACGATCCGGAACCGCTGCTCTTCCACAACGAAGCGCTCGTGCGGGACGGCAGGATTGTCTCGATCATCACTTCAGGGAACTACGGCCACTACCTGGGGGGCGCGGTCGGGATGGGGTACGTTCCCTGCCGCGGCGAAAGTGACGAAGACATCCTCGCGTCGAACTACGAGATCGAGATCGCTGGTGAACGCTTCCCGGCTCATGCCTCGTTGAAGCCGATGTACGACCCAAAGGGCGAACGCACGAGGATGTGAAATCTCTTAGCGCTTCAACAAGGTCGGCCCCGCACGGACATCACGAGAGGACAGGTGGCATGACGAACTGGTTTATCACAGGCATATCGCGTGGGCTCGGCCGGGCGCTGGCCACTGCGGCGTTGGCGCGCGGCGATACCGTAGTTGGAACTGCGCGCTCTGAGTCGTTTTCGCTCGACCACGAGTTTGGCATACTCCACGTCCTCGCGGCCGACCTGGGCGTGCAAGGGTCCGCCGAGGCGAGTGTCACGAAAGCGTTCGAGCTCGTTGGCGCGGTCGACGTCATCGTCAACAACGCTGGTTTTGGACTTCTCGGCGCGGTGGAGAACGCCAGCGACCAGGAAGTCCAGGCGCTGTTCGCCGTCGACTTCTTCGCGCCCCTCCGGATCATCCAAACGGCGTTGCCGCATCTGCGCAAACAAGGCTCCGGACACATCATCAACATAACTTCGATCGCAGGGCGCGCGCCCACGACCGGGACGGCAATCTACGCAGCCGCCAAATCCGCACTCGAAGCTCTTTCGATGGGGTTGGCCCTGGAGGTCGCGCCGCTCGGCATCAAGGTGACGGCCGTCGCTCCGGGAGCGTTTCGGACCGAATTCCTCTCCCCGAATTCGGTCCTGCGAAGCGCGGCTGCGGATGCCGTCTATTCGGAGACCATCGGCCGCAGTGCTGCGGCATTCGAAACAGCGGATGGACATCAGGTTGGCGATCCTGAACTCGCCGCGAAGGCGATCATCGCTCTGGCCGACAGTGCCAACGCTCCACTGCATCTGCTCTTGGGAAGCGACGCTTTGACCCGCGCTCAGGCCAAAGTGGGGCGGGTTATCGAGGAGATGGATGCGTGGGAGCCGGTGACACGCAGCACCGACTTCAGAGATGATCCTGGCACTAGCGACAATGCAGCAGGTGAGAACGAGGAGGCTCGTTCGCCGCTGGTCAGCAACTTTATCGAGGCTGCCCGCTCCGTGTTTTCGTGCGCAAGAATAGATGACCCCACAGGGTCTGTCCTGGGCGACGTTTTCCAAACGATATCTTCGGGCCGCCCCATTTCCCGAGCTGGAAGGGAGATGTTTCCAGTGTGTGCGCTCGTCGAACCGCTTCTCGACGAGCTCGAACGGACCGACGAGCGGCTTCGTGATGTAGCGCAGGCTCTGCGGCCGCTCTTGCCTCATATCGGGTGGAAGCGAAGACAGACCGGGAAAAACGCATCGGATAATTTCATGGGCGGGCACGCGACCGGCATGATCATCGGACCTGGCGGCGCCGAGGATCGAGAAGACGTATGGATCGGCATGACCATCATGGGACCGAACGTCCGTTACCCCGACCATTCGCATCCCCCGGAGGAGGTCTACCTTGCTCTGTCGAACGGAACGTTCCGACAGGGTAAAAACGAATGGTTCGACCCGGGCATTGGCGGCGTCTTCCATAATCCGCCGGGCATAGTCCACGGCATGCGCTCGGGAGATGCACCAATGCTCGCCCTCTGGTTTCTCCCAATCCTTCCGACACCAACATGGAATTGACCGGGCGGCTGTCGGCAGGGGCCCTTCCACCAAAGTGAGAACACACCGCGTCTATTGCTCCGACGCACCACTGCGAGGAATACCAATGCGAAACGAACTCTTTATCGACGGCCGTTGGGTCAAGCCGATTAGCGGAGGCACCTTCCCCATCATAAATCCGGCAACTGAGGAGGTCGTGCATCATGGGCCTGCCGGAACTGCTGAAGACGTTGACCTCGCAGTTAAGGCAGCACGAAAGGCCTTCGATTCTGGGCCATGGCCCAGAATGTCCGGAACCGAACGCGCCCGGTACCTGCGCGCGATTGCGGCGGGTATCCGGAACAGGCTCACGGAGCTTGCCCGGATGGAGACCATCGACAACGGCAAGCCAATCCCCGAAGCCGAATGGGACATTGGCGACGCGGCGGGTTGCTTCGATTTCTATGCCGACCTTGCCGAGGAACTCGATCGGAACCCGGAAGAACGGATCGCAGTTGCCGACGCCCGCTTCACCTCGAAGGCGGTCAAGGAACCCGTGGGCGTGGCCGGAGCCATCATCCCGTGGAACTATCCGTTGCTCATGGCCGCTTGGAAGGTCGCGCCGGCACTTGCGGCAGGCTGCACCATGGTCCTCAAGCCCGCCGAATTGACGTCGATGACGGCGATGGAGCTCGGTGCGATCGCAAAGGCTGCGGACTTGCCGCCCGGCGTGCTCAATATAGTGACCGGAGCCGGATCGGTTGCCGGACAGGCGCTGGCGGATCATCCCGACGTCGACAAGCTCGCCTTCACCGGTTCCGTTCCGGTGGGCTCCAAAATCATGCAGGCGGCCGCCCGCGACATCAAACGCGTGAGCCTCGAGCTTGGCGGCAAGTCGCCGTTCCTCGTCTTCGAGGACTCCGATCTCGACGCGGCCGTCGAGTGGGTCATGTTCGGCATATTCTGGAACCAGGGCGAAGTCTGCTCGGCAACGTCGCGCGTGTTCGTCCAGGAAGGACTCTATGAACGGTTCCTCGAGCGCCTTGTCGAGGAGACGAAGAAGATCAAGATTGGCGACGGCCAAGAGCCAGGTGTGCTGCTCGGACCCTTGGTGTCTCGTCGACAGATGGATCAGGTCCTAGCCGCCATCGACAAGGCTCGCTCCGACGGCGCTAAAATTGCTGTCGGCGGCGGCAAGCCCGCGGGATTCAACAAGGGCTTCTATGTCGAGCCGACGGTGTTGGTCGACGTCCCGCTGGAAAGCGACGCCTGGAAGGAAGAGATATTCGGCCCGGTTGTTTGCGTGCGGCCGTTCGCGACCGAAAACGAGGCAATCGCATTGGCAAATGACAGCAAGTTCGGTCTCGCGGCAGCCGTGATGTCGACGGACGACGCACGCGCTGACCGGGTTGCCGCGGCGCTGCGCGCCGGCATCGTCTGGATCAACTGCTCGCAGCCGACGTTCACAGAAGCGCCATGGGGCGGCTACAAACAATCCGGCATCGGCCGGGAGCTCGGCCGCTGGGGTCTCGAAAACTATCTCGAGACCAAGCAGATCACCCGCTTCGTCAGCGAGGAAAGCTGGGGCTGGTACATCAAGTGAATAGTGAAAACTGCTTCGATCGGGACGCTGCTGCTAGCGCCGCGGCTTCCCAAATTGCCTGTTTCTACTGAACCTGGAGGTCTCGCAAATGCTCTCGATCTTGCGGCGGCATTTCAGCATCTTCCTTACGGATGGCTTCTCTCTGATGGCCTTCACTTCGTTGACAACTCCCCTAAGGATCGCGAACGATATTCTGGGATACCAAGCCTATTCCTGGAATATCGTCAGCCATGACGGTCGACCAGTTCGATCGAGCTGCGGCGTCAACCTGTCCGCCGAATGCGACCTCGATTGCGAACGGAATACCAAGGCGCTTGATCACGCCCGCTTTCTGGCACTGCTGCCCGGGGACAAACACGAGGTGTTTCCGGCTCGCTTGATCTCATGGGTCAGGGAGGCCGTGTCGCGTGGCGTCTCCGTCGCGGGCGTTGGCCGAGGGGCATTGGTTCTTGCGGAGCATGGCCTGCTTGACGGGCGTCGTTGTGCGGTTCACTGGAGTGTGTTCGCGCCCAGCGTCGAGAACTTCCCGCAGGTCATCTTTTCCAGGACCTTCTACGAAATCGACGGCCTCATCCACACCTGTGCCGGCGAGGCGGCAGCCTTTGATCTGGTGTTGGAAATCATCAAGCAGGACTTCGGCCAGGAGCTCACAGACTCGATCAATGAGGTCGCGTTGCAAGGAAGGCCGCGAAGCCGAACGGACCGCCAAGCGATGGCACTGCATATGCGCCTCGAAAGAATATGCTCCCCCCTACTTGCGGTCGTCAAACTCATGGAGCAAACAGTTTCCGCCCCCCTGACGATGGAGGCGCTTGCCGCGTCCTCTGGCATGTCGCGCCGCCGTCTCCAGCGGTTGTTTCAGCAGCATCTTGGCATGCCGCCACGCAGCTTTTATCGTCAACTTCGGATCGAGCGCGCGCAGGCCCTCCTCGAGAATTCCGTGATTCCCGTCATTGATGTCGCGTTGGCGTCGGGTTTCGTCAGCCCATCCCACTTCACCAAGGTTTATAAGGCTTTCACGGGCTGCACGCCCCAAGAAACCCGGACGGGCCGGAGACGAGAAGGAGGACGGGTCGGTTCATTTCGCGAGCGAGCGATAGTGATGTCCGCGTTCGCCTAGAACACCTGGCGCTCCGTCGAGGTCCGCTAAGGGCCCAGCACCGGAAATTCCGTCGGTATCGGCGAGCGGCAGCTCTGGGTCGATACTGTTGAAAAAGTCCAAAATCGGGGCTTACCGAAAAGTCGGCCAATTCGCGATCTGAGCGAATGTTGCCGCTCGATGCCGTCTCAATTCCGCTACACGGCTCACACGCTACTTGATCGCAAAATTGGCAGGTCCCCCACGTCAATTTTGCGTGTCGGCCTCCACGGCTCTCCAAAAAATCAGACGTCGTAGAAAACGGACTTTTTCAACATGGGGTAATGGGCAGCAGCTCTTCTCGGAGACCGCTAAGATCGGCTCCGTCATTAAAGAGGTGACTGACCATGGAGTATTTTGCCGGCTTGGACATCTCGATGGAAGAGACGCACGTCTGCGTCGTCGATCGCGAGGGAACAGTCTTTCACGAGGGGAAGACGGCATCGACGCCTGAAGCGATCGCAACCTTGCTGGCCAAGGCGCCCGCTTGCCAACGCATCGTGTTCGAGACCGGCCGCATGGCGCCGATGCTCCACCATGGGCTTACAGCCCTCGGCCTGCCGGTCGTCTGCATCGAAAGCCGGCAGGCCTACCAGGCGCGGAAGTCGCTGGCGACCCACAAGACGGATCGCAACGATGCCCGCGGTCTGGCGCAGCTTGCTCGCACCGGATTCTTCAAGCCGGTGCACGTGAAGTCGCTCCCGGCGCATGCCATTCGTGCGCTGATCATCGCCCGCAAGAAGCTGGTCGGCCAGCGGGTCATGCTGGAGAACCAGATCCGTGGTCTCGCCGTGGTGTTCGGTGTCCGCCTGCCGCGCGCGCTCAGCGCGGCCTTCATTGATCAGGCGCTGCGGGCCAGCAAGGGCATCAATGGCCTGTCCGCAGCGATGGAGGGGCTGATCACAGCCCGAACCGCCGTGCTGTCGGCCGTCGCGGCGATCGACGCAGACATAAAGAAGATGGCCAGGGTCTCAGGCGCATGCCGCCGGCTGATGACTATTCCCGGCGTTGGCCAGCTCACTGCGCTCGCCTTCACGGCCGCCGTCGATGATCCTGAGCGCTTCCGCCGGTCTCGCGACATCGGCGCCTATCTCGGCCTTGTGCCGCGTCGTTATCAATCGGGCGAGGTCGATTACATTGGTAGCATCTCAAAATGCCGCGACCGGCGGATGCGAACCCTGCTTTACGAGGCGGCAAACGTCATGCTGACGCGCTACAAGGGCCCGCTGAAACTGAAGGATTGGGCGCTGGCGCTCGCCAGGCGGTCGACGATGCGAAAGGCGCGGATTGCTCTTGCCCGGCGGCTGGCCATCATCATGCATGCGATGCTGCGGCACGGCACCGAGTTCAAAGCCGCGTAGCCGCCGATCGCCCAGACAGGAGACCGAAACGAGCTCCCGAGCGGAGCGACGCCCAGGGAGGGAATGGATGACGGCGCCGATTCTGTAGCATGCGGTCAACCAGATCGGCCGACTGCGCTTTCAACCAAGCCGCTCCATACCCAGCTTACCCCATCAAGTGCCACATGAGCACGCAGAGAACGCAGGCACCCGAAAGCGCCGACAACGCTCATAACCGAGCCGCCGCCATTGACCCATTAGAGAACAGTATCGGTCGAATCATGACTTTCCCCCTGCGGGCCGACTGCTTGGCTCGGTCTTTCCGGTTGTACGGCAGAGACGATTACCGGCGCCCGCAGCGAAGTGCCTCCACCGGCCTTCCGATAATGAATTATACTCCTCTCGACGGCGGCGATTGCCGCCTATCTGCTCGTCGCAGGCTGGCACCTGGGCGACAAGGGCCGCGATGTCGCGGTAAGGGACTCTCTTCCGGAAGCGGCGTTCTGCGTCCCTGGCCGAACGAACGATTGGTCGGGATATGTCAACCATGCTTTGTTAAAGGCAACAAGTGGCAGAAAAGGCAAAATAGCGTGGCAATCGACAGCGCCAGGCAATAAGTAATACTTAGTTTATTTCTTGCTTAATTAGACTTTAGTAGCATAGTCTGGCCGTCCACTGCCTGGGAGGAGCAAGATGGAGCATGTCGAAGCCGAAAAGCTTTCGAAGCACACCGTTACCAAGGTTTGGAACGTCCGCGAATTTTGCCAACAACATCAATTGGGTGAAAAAGAAGAGATCCGACTTCGTCGGCTATTCGGCCGGTTCGCCACCGCTTCCGAGCTGCAGCACAATGCCAAACGCGCTCCGAAGTGGAGATACTGAGGTTTAGCGATAGGATCCCGCGTTCATCGCTGAAGCTGGCTCGGTCGCAAGTGAAGCTGCGCACCGAAAAAAACAGACCCGGCTCTGTGGCCGGGTCGATAACAATGTCTTTCATACGGATACTCTGCGATTGACCCAAACGGCGGTGCTAAAGGCAAACGCCCGATGCCCTAAGAGCCGCCCCTAGCTGAAGCTATGGGCGTGATCGCTTCCGTTAACCAATTGTCTTCGGAATCAGTCGCTTGGGGACGGCCATGATCGTAACCAACCAAGCACTTCAATGCCTACTATTGGATAGAGGAATGCCCTTTAGGCGTGCGAAAATCCCGAACCAGAATTCGTGGTCAGCCTCTCGCCGATCGACGTAGGCTTCAAGCGCGCAATAAGCCACCGCCGTTGTGGCATCAACACCGTACAGCTCTACAGCGGCTTCGATGGCGCTCTCCTGATCGAAATTGCCTGCAAAGATGCTTTTCACGCGATCATACCTCCTTTTTCGTCGATGCCTGAGCTGGCCTGTCCCATGAACCGCATGCCCTCGTCAGTCCACGAGATGGATGTTCGACTTCCTGCAAGCGGTCCACCCAGGATGACAGGTGTGTTGATCTCGACCAGGCCGTGATCGATGAGAACGCGAAGCCGGCGCCACGGGAGGTCGGTTTCCTCGCCCCGGGCGATCAGCGCCATATCCTCCTGAGCCTGCTGAACCGCGTTGCTCGCCATCGCGGGCAACTCGCAAAATGTCATCCTCTGCGCCTCCTGCGTTGTTACGAAGTTTTCCCTTGGTGGTTGGTGTCCCATGCTCACCCATTCAATCTGTGATTTCAAGCATCAGGACGCAATATCTCCATAGGCTCCTCACTTCGGCTTGTTGTCGTTGTCGGCTTTGGCGTTGAAATCACACTGATAGCTGACCTCGACCTTGGCGATGGGCGGAACCGAGACAGCGACCGAGATCTTCAACTGGCCCTTATGGGACAGTTTGGCGACTTGCCGATTGATGTAGAGGCGAAGGCGGCGACCGGTTTTCTGGCAGAAGGTTACGAGCGTTTTTCATGAGGTGGATCCTCGTTAGTGGTTGTGCGTAATCGCGAAGCTCGAATACGGCAGGCACCGCCGAGTGCACCGCGAAGCGGTCGCAACAGAGCAAAGCGGAGAGGAGAACCTTTAGGGTTGCACGCCAAGGCTGGGCGTGGCGTATCGTGCGCAGCATTAGATTGCGTACAGCCACTAAGGAGATGCCGGGAAGCGCGGCCTTCGCAGCCCCGGCCGCCGCCTTCGCCGTCAATCGGCAAGTCGCCATCCGGCCGCCAGGCCGGATCTCGGTCGCGGTTTCGCTGCAGTGGGTCAGGCGCTCACCAGGTCTTCAACGGCCGACAACGACAAGAAGTCGAAGTGAGCCGGCCCGCTCACGCGGCGCGGCCGCCGTGGATGGGGAGGGGAGCACGAGGGGAGGGGTGTCAAGGGCGCCCCTCGTTCCGTTCCTGGCCCGCTCGATGCGGGGTTGGAACGGCCGGGGCGCTTTGAAGTTGGGGCGAAAATCGCTATATTGAGTTCCGGAGTGGGGACGAGCCGTGCGGCCCGCCCCCGTTTCCTAGAGCCAGAATTGGACTCGGATCCGCACTTGCCAGGTGGTCCGGGTCCTTTTCACGTCTAGGGTGATGCTAAGTGGTAGGAACCACATGCAGCACCTCCGGTTCGAGGGCGAGGCCGTCGCCTCGGTCGGGGTGGCCCATCCTCCCCGAACGCGCCGCTGGCTCGGCGCTGCTGCTTCCGCCCTCGAAACTGATCTCTACGTTTTACCGCACTATGCCGAGTCGTTCACCAAGGCTCGGCGGGTGCGGCGGTCCCGCTTCCTTGAGCATCGCCAGCATCATTTCCCTCGTCAGGCCGCGGACCTCGTAGCCTCGCGCCCGGGCGTCCTCGATGATGGATTCCAAAGTCGGATATTCCTCAATGAACGCGCCCAGCCAAAGAGCGCATTCGTCAGTTTCCGGGTCTGGAAACGCCTGTAGAAAGAAGGTCCGCAACGGCCGATCGTAGCCGAT
>JAPSJG010000285.1 GCA_031178305.1 Sinorhizobium sp. | reverse complement strand
CTCGGAGAGCTTCATTCACGTCGGCTTTGCCGATGCCCGCTGGGTGATGCTGGCGCCCGGCGTCCACGACATCGAACCGGACGCGACCCTTGATGTGTTCGTCGACACCCGTCACCTGATGGCCTTCGGGCCGGATGGCCTGGCGATCGGCGCAACGGCCTGAGGAAGGCGCTGGGAGGAGACCATGGCACGCATCAATCTCGATCATATCCGCCACGCCTATGGCGCCAAGCCGAAGTCGGAGACCGACTACGCGCTGAAGGAAGTCAATCACGAATGGAACGACGGCGGCGCCTATGCACTGCTCGGCCCTTCCGGCTGTGGCAAGACCACGCTGCTCAACATCATTTCCGGACTGATCAACCCGTCGGAAGGCCGCATCCTCTTCGACGGCACGGACGTGACGCATCTCTCCACGCAGCACCGCAATATCGCCCAGGTGTTCCAGTTCCCGGTCATCTACGACACGATGACGGTCTACGACAATCTCGCCTTTCCGCTGCGCAACCGTCATGTGCCAGAAGCGGAGGTCGATCGCCGCGTCAAGGAAATCATCGAGATGACCGGCCTCGGCGGCTGGGCGAAGAAAACGGCGCGGAGGCTGACGGCCGACCAGAAGCAGAAGATTTCGCTCGGTCGTGGCCTCGTGCGCTCCGACGTCAGCGCCATCCTGTTCGACGAGCCGCTGACTGTCATCGATCCCGAAATGAAATGGGTGTTGCGCTCGCAGATCAAGCGGCTGCACAAGCAGTTCGGCTTCACCATGGTCTATGTCACGCACGACCAGACCGAGGCGCTGACCTTCGCCGACAAGGTCGTCGTCATGTATGACGGCCAGATCGTGCAGATCGGCACGCCGGCCGAGCTCTTCGAGCGGCCGCGCCACACCTTCGTCGGCTACTTCATCGGTTCGCCGGGCATGAATGTGCTACCGGCCGACATCGCCGGCGACAGGGCGGCGGTGGGCGGCGAGAGCATCGCGCTCAACTTTCAGCCAAAGGTCGCCGCCGGCGCCAGGATCGAACTCGGCATCCGTCCGGAATTCATCTCGATCGGCCGCGAAGGCATGCCGGTCGCGATCACCAAGGTCGAGGATATCGGCCGCCACAAGATCGTGCGCGCCCGCTTTGCCGACCGGCCGATCTCGATCATCGTCGACGAGGACGGCGAGATACCCGCGGAGCCGCGCGTCACCTTCGATCAGAAGGCGATCAACATCTACGCCGATTCCTGGCGCGTCGGCGAGGAGGCCTGACATGGAAAAGACCTGGAATAACAAGGCCTGGTTCATGGTCCTGCCGGTGCTGGTGCTCGTCGCCTTCTCGGCAGTGATCCCGCTGATGACCGTCGTCAACTATTCGGTCCAAGATACCTTCGGCAACAACGAGTTCTTCTGGGCTGGCACCGACTGGTTCCAGGACGTGCTCGAATCGAACCGCTTCTGGGATGCGCTGATCCGAAACCTGATCTTTTCGGCGATCATCCTGGCGATCGAGATCCCGCTTGGCATCGTGATCGCGCTCAACATGCCGAAGAAGGGTATCGGCGTGCCGATCTGCCTTGTCCTGATGGCGCTGCCGCTGCTTATTCCGTGGAACGTCGTCGGCACGATCTGGCAGGTCTTCGGCCGCGTTGACATCGGCCTGCTGGGCCGGACGCTCGCGTCGCTCGGCATCCACTACAACTACGTGCAGAACCCGCTCGACGCCTGGGTGACGCTGATCGTCATGGATGTCTGGCACTGGACTAGCCTCGTCGTGCTGCTCTGCTATGCCGGCCTTGTCTCGATCCCGGACGCCTATTACCAGGCCGCAAAGATCGACGGCGCCTCGCGCTGGTCCGTCTTCCGCTACATCCAGCTGCCGAAGATGAAACGCGTGCTCCTGATCGCCTTCCTGCTGCGCTTCATGGACAGTTTCATGATTTATACGGAACCCTTCGTCGTCACCGGCGGCGGCCCCGGCAACTCGACGACCTTCCTGTCGATCGACCTCGTCAAGATGGCGATCGGCCAGTTCGACCTCGGCCCGGCAGCGGCCCTCTCGATCATCTACTTCCTCATCATCCTGCTGCTCTCGTGGATCTTCTACACGGTGATGACCACGAGCGACGCGCAGGGCTGAGAAGGTAGGGAGGAGACTATCATGATGACCACCAAGCAACCGCTTTCGCAGCGCCTCTCCTGGCTGGTGCCGACGATCTATATCGTCTTCCTGCTCCTGCCAATCTACTGGCTCGTCAATATGAGCTTCAAGGAGACGAGCGAGATCCTGAGCACGTTCTCGCTTTGGCCGCAGAACCCCACGCTCCGCAACTATACGGTGATTTTCACCGACCCTTCCTGGTACAATGGTTACATCAACTCGATCACATACGTGGTGATGAACACGGTAATCTCCGTGACGGTGGCGCTGCCGGCGGCCTATGCCTTCTCGCGCTACCGCTTCCTCGGGGACAAGCACTTGTTCTTCTGGCTGCTCACCAACCGGATGGCGCCGCCGGCGGTTTTCGCACTGCCCTTCTTCCAGCTCTATTCGGCCTTCGGCCTGATCGACACCCATATCGCGGTTGCGATCGCCCATTGCCTCTTCAACGTGCCGCTCGCCGTCTGGATCCTCGAAGGCTTCATGTCAGGCGTGCCGAAGGAGATCGACGAGACCGCCTATATCGACGGCTATTCCTTCCCGCGCTTCTTCGTGAAGATCTTCGTGCCGCTGATCGCCTCAGGCATCGGTGTCGCCGCCTTCTTCTGCTTCATGTTCTCCTGGGTCGAACTACTGATCGCCCGAACGCTGACGACGACCGACGCCAAGCCGATCGCCGCGACGATGACCCGCACGGTTTCGGCCTCTGGCCTCGACTGGGGCGTGCTCGCCGCCGCCGGCGTGCTGACGATCATCCCCGGCGCACTCGTCATCTATTTCGTCCGCAACTACATCGCCAAGGGCTTCGCCCTGGGGAGGGTCTGATGGCAACCATCGCCACTCGCAAGAACCGCTGGCCCATCGCACTTGCCGCCGTGCTCGTCGTCTATGTCGTAGCTGCGGGCCTGCTCTTTTCCGCCCTGCCGGTCAAGGACGGCGAGCGCGACTGGTTCGCCTCCCTGATCCCCGGCGGCTGGATGGCCTGGTCCTTCCCGACCGCCATGTTCTTTCTGACGATTTTCGCACTGCTGTCGCTGATGGCTGTCTGGGAATATGCCCGGCCAGGCGGCAATCCACGCATCGGCATCCTGCGCTTCGAGACGACCCGCGGCGACCGGCTTTTCGTCTCGCTGCTCGGAAGCGCTTTCATTCAGCTCGCCTGGCTGGGGCTGGTCGGCGCAAATCTCTGGTGGGCACTCGCCCTTTCGGTGATCTACGCCGTCGCCGTGTTCCGCTACGTCTGAGACACCGGAATGAAGGGCGATCTCGGTGGGGCGCCCTTCGAAACTGCAACGCAACGCAATCGCAAACCCAAGGGAGGAATTAATGCGACGGCACCTTTTGACAACGACGGCGGCCATGCTGCTGGCCTTTACCGGCTCGGCCTTCGCCGGCATGGACGAGGCAAAGCAGTTCCTGGACAAGGAGGTCGGCGACCTCTCCTCGCTCGACCGCGGCGCTCAGGAAGCGGAAATGCAATGGTTCGTCGATGCGGCAAAGCCCTTCGCCGGCATGGAGATCAAGGTCGTTTCCGAAACGATTACCACCCATGAATACGAATCGAAGGTGCTGGCGCCGGCCTTCACCGCTATCACCGGCATCAAGATCACGCATGACCTGATCGGTGAAGGCGACGTCGTCGAAAAGCTGCAAACGCAGATGCAGTCCGGCGAAAACGTCTATGACGCCTACATCAACGACTCCGACCTCATCGGCACCCATTGGCGCTATCAACAGGCCCGAAATCTGACGGACTGGATGGCCAACGAAGGCAAGGACGTCACCAACCCGAACCTCGATGTCGATGACTTCATCGGCAAGTCCTTCACCACCGCTCCGGATGGCAAGCTCTACCAGCTGCCCGACCAGCAGTTCGCCAACCTTTACTGGTTCCGCTACGACTGGTTCAGCGATCCGAAGATCCAGGAAGAGTTCAAGGCCAAGTATGGCTACGACCTCGGCGTCCCGGTCAACTGGTCGGCCTATGAGGACATTGCCGAGTTCTTCAACGGCCGTGAGATCGATGGCAAGAAGGTCTATGGCCACATGGACTACGGCAAGAAGGACCCGTCGCTCGGCTGGCGCTTCACGGACGCCTGGCTGTCGATGGCCGGCAACGGCGACAAGGGCATCCCGAACGGCCGCCCGGTCGACGAATGGGGCATCAAGGTCGATGAGAATTCCCGTCCGGTCGGCTCCTGCGTCGCACGCGGCGGCGACACCAACGGCCCGGCCGCGGTCTACTCGATCGAGAAGTACCTGACCTGGCTCAAGAACTATGCGCCGCCGGAAGCCCAAGGCATGACCTTCTCCGAAGCCGGCCCGGTCCCGGCCCAGGGTGCGATCGCCCAGCAGATGTTCTGGTACACGGCGTTTACCGCCGACATGGTCAAGGACGGCCTGCCGGTGGTCAATGCCGACGGCACGCCGAAATGGCGCATGGCGCCCTCCCCTCATGGCGTATACTGGAAGGACGGCATGAAGCTCGGCTACCAGGACGCCGGCTCCTGGACGTTGCTCAAGTCCACCCCGGACGATCGCGCCAAGGCCGCTTGGCTCTATGCGCAGTTCGTCACATCCAAGACCGTCGACGTGAAGAAGAGCCATGTCGGCCTCACCTTCATCCGCCAGTCGACGCTCGATCATCAGAGCTTCACCGAGCGTGCTCCGAAGCTCGGCGGCCTGATCGAGTTCTATCGCTCGCCGGCCCGCGTGCAGTGGACCCCGACCGGTACGAACGTGCCTGACTATCCGAAGCTCGCACAGCTTTGGTGGCAGGCGATCGGCGACGCTTCTTCCGGCGCCAAGACCGCGCAGGAAGCGATGGACTCGCTTTGCGCCGAGCAGGAAAAGGTGCTGCAGCGCCTCGAACGCGCCGGCATCCAGGGCGATATCGGTCCGAAGCTCGCCGAGGAACACGATCTCGAATACTGGAACGCGGAAGCCGTCAAGGCCGGCAACCTCGCTCCGCAGCTGAAGGTCGAGAACGAGAAGGAAAAGCCGATCACCGTCAACTACGACGAGCTGGTCAAGAGCTGGCAGGCGAACTGAGTCTGTGGACAGACAAGCACCGCCCGGAGCTTTCGGGCGGTGCAAAAAAAGCGGAGATGCGGCGCCGGGGCTGGAAACAGCCCTTTTTTGTGCCAGCAGCTTGTTCTATGGGCTCGCCGTCTCGGGGTTTCGCAACTCCACACTTCGATCGACGCCGAAGCATTACGCGAGACCGGCGCGCTAGATGCACAGCCACCGCCATTTTTGAGGACTGGCCATGAGCGTGTGCAAATCCAACCCGGCAGTCGAACTTCTGCTGCTCCTGATACTCGCAACTCTTTGGGGCGCCTCCTACACCTTCATCAAGATCGGCGTCGCCAGCATTCCA
>JAPSJG010000284.1 GCA_031178305.1 Sinorhizobium sp. | reverse complement strand
AGAAGCGCTGGATGCGGCGGCACGCCTCTTCGAGCAGGGCCTCGGAAGTCGCGTAGGAGATGCGGAAGTTCGGACCGAGGCCGAAGGCCGAGCCGTGCACCACCGCGACGCCTTCGGCTTCCAGGAGCTCGGAGACGAAATCCTCGTCGGTTTCGATGACCTTACCGGACGGTGCGGTCTTTCCGATGAGTCCGGCGCAGGACGGATAGACGTAGAAGGCGCCCTCCGGCGTCGGGCAGGAAATGCCCTTAGCCTGGTTCAACATCGAGACGACGAGATCGCGGCGGCCCTGGAAGATCTCCTTGTTGCGCGGGATGAAATCCTGTGGGCCGTTGAGCGCCTCGACGGCCGCCCATTGTGCGATCGAGGTCGCGCCCGAGGTCTGCTGACCCTGAATCATGTCCATCGCCTTGATCAGTTGCAGCGGGCCGGCTGCATAGCCGATACGCCAGCCGGTCATGGCATAGGCCTTGGATACGCCGTTCATCGTCAGCGTGCGGTCGTAAAGCCCCGGCTCGACCTCGACCGGCGTGGCAAACCTGAAGTCGCCATAGGTCAGATGCTCGTACATGTCATCGGTCAGGATCCACACATGCGGATGCTTCATCAGCACATCCGTTAGCGCCTTCAGTTCGTCGTGGGAATAGGCCGCGCCCGAGGGGTTGGATGGCGAGTTGAAGACGAACCACTTGGTCTTCGGCGTGATTGCCTTTTCGAGGTCGTCGGCCTTGAGCTTGAAGTTGTTGTCCTGCTTGGTCGAGACGAAGACCGGCGTGCCGCCGCAAAGCGCCACCATCTCGGGATAGGAAACCCAGTAGGGCGCCGGGATCACGACTTCATCCCCCGGATTGAGCGTGGCCATGAAGGCGTTGAAAAGAATCTGCTTTCCGCCGGTGCCGACGATCGTCTGCGCCGCGGTGTAGTCGAGACCGTTCTCGCGCTTGAACTTCTTCGCAATCGCCTCGCGCAGTTCCGGAATGCCGGAGACAGGCGTGTATTTCGTCTCGCCGCGGTTGATCGCGTCTATCGCAGCCTTCTTGATGTTGTCCGGCGTATCGAAATCCGGCTCCCCTGCTCCGAGGCCGATAACGTCACGGCCTTTCGCTTTCAACTCGCGGGCTTTCTGCGAAACGGCGATGGTGGCGGAGGGCTTTACACGAGAAAGGGCATCGGCAAGGAAGGCCATGATCTTGAGGTCCTGATCGTTTCGTGACGGGGCGCTACGGAGCGGAAAGTCGGGCCCATAGCGGTTAGGTCTATGTCGAAAGACGCCCTGTCTTGCAAGCGTCAGAGTGGCAAAAACGGCCGGGGCGGACGCAAAATGCGTTACCGTGACAAAGTTTCACGCGTGCGGTCACTGCATCCCGTCGAGCGAGGCCGCCCCGGACGGGCGCCCGCGCGAAAAAGGACGCCGCTGCGGTTCTTAGGACGCCGCTGCGGTTCTAGGGCTGCCTTGATTTGGTCACAATAACTGTCGCAGAGCGCCGCAATTCCGTCCCGCAAGAGCCGACATCCGGGCATCATCTTTGATGATCCGAATGCATATAGCATCGTGGGGGCATTCCATGTTTCTCGACGACGAAGTCGCGGCCACGCAGACGCGGCGCAACGAGGCGCGCTGGGGACTTTACCTGGCTGTCGCCGCCCTCGCCGCATGTATCGTGATGATCGTCGGCCTGATGGCCCAGTCGACGGCCGAGGCGGCCGCGCTTGAGCCGCAACGCGCCGGCCGTAGTTCTTTTGGCGGCAGCACGGGCACGCAACTCGCTCCAGAAGCGGAGGCCGGGCACCATGGCTGACGACGAGGAAAGGCCGGGCGAGCAGCGACAGGGTTTCCTGGACCGCCTGTCGGAGATCGAAACCGTTGTCGTCGCAATCATCGCTTTCATTGCGCTTGCGGGGATAATGTGGGTCGGCAAGGGCTATTACATGAAGGCGAAAACCGAAGCTTTGGATAGTCAGTTGAGCCGCACGTTTATGATCTTAGGTCGATCCGACCCAAAATCATCGTGATCTGGCCAGTGGTTCCGCAGCGCAGCGATTTGGTTGGAGCGAGATAAACTCCTTTTGATCGGCGTTTGACTTGAAGCCTACGCCATAGCGCCCCAGTTTTCACGTCGAGTTCGCCAGGCTCGAATCGGATGGACTACCCACGATTCCTCGGCCTCGCAGAATGCGACGGGAGAAAGCGATGCGGTGGGAATGCCGGAACAATGAGAAGCCGTACCGAATTCGAGCGGTACTGACGCCGTCCACCGTGGCCCTTGCCGCCGGGCTCCTCCTCTCCGCCGCATGCCCGGCCTCAGCACAGGAGACGCGGCAATTTTCGACGAAGAAGGGGACCGTGCTCGTCGAAACGCTTGCGACCGGCCTCGAGCACCCCTGGGCCGTCGAGGTCCTGCCGGACGGGGCCTTGATCGTGACGGAGCGTCCCGGACGGGTGCGCATCCTGCGCGATGGCAAGCTTTCGGAGGCGATCGAGGGCGTGCCGGAAGTGGTTGCACGCGGGCAAGGCGGCCTGCTCGACGTCGCCCTCGATCCGCAATTTGCGAAGAACCGCACGCTCTATCTCAGCTACGCGGCGCGTGGCGACGGTGGCTATGGCACCGCCGTCGCCCGGGCAGAACTTGCCGAAGACGAACGAAGGCTTGCGGATGTCCAGGAGATATTCCGCATGAACAAGTTCACGAGCCCCAGCCACCATTTCGGCGCGCGCATCGCTTTCGATCGGGACGGGAGCCTCTTCTTCGGCATCGGCGACCGCGGCGATGACGAACGCGCCCAGGATCCGCGCGATCATGCCGGCTCCATCCTGCATATCAATGCCGACGGCTCGATTCCCGCCTCCAATCCTTATCGCGGCGGCACCGAAGGCCGGGCGGAGATCTGGTCCATCGGGCATCGGAACCCGCAGGGGATCACTTTCGATCCCGCAAACGGCACTCTGCTCACCGTCGAGCATGGTTCGCGCGGCGGCGACGAGATAAACAACCCCCTGCCCGGCCGGAACTATGGTTGGCCGGTGATCACCTATGGAAGAGACTATTCCGGGGCGGAAATCGGCGAAGGCACGGCCAAGGAAGGCATGGAGCAGCCGCTCTATTATTGGGACCCCTCGATCGCCCCCGGGGCGATCGCAGTCTATCGCGGCAAGATGTTTCCGGAGTGGGACGGCGATCTCCTCGTCGCAGCGCTGAAATACCAGTTGCTCACGCGCCTGGAGCGCGACGAAAGCGGCGCGATCATCGGGGAGGAACGGCTGTTTGACGGAGAGTTCGGGCGGCTGCGGGACGTGATCGTCGCGCCTGACGGGGCGCTTCTGATGGTCACCGACGAGGAATACGGCGCCGTGCTCAGGGTCTCGAAAGCGCCGACGCAGTAGAGCGCGCAATGCCTCTGAGCGCATCCCGCTCAGAGCGAACCCCGCACCTCCTTGCGGAACATGAATTTCAGCGCGGACCAAGTCATGTCGACGGCGCAGACCTTCACGTCGACCAGGCCGAGCGGCAGAAAATCGCGCGCAGCCTGTCCGCGCTCAGCGTCGTGGCGACGCCGGAGGCGCGCTTCGGCTACTGCATGTTTCCTTAAATTGACCTCGATTTAAGGAAAAAGGCATGCAGCAATTCAAAGTGCTACAGCGAGCTTTGCGCGTCTGATAAGACGCGCGGCGCCGTAGGAGATCCATATCATCCCGTCGGGCTTCAGCCGGACGGCAAGCGGCGAGCTTAGCGATTCGAGCGCGTCCCTCTCCGTAGCGAATACATGGACATAGTCGCAGCCGCGCCAAAGGGCGCCCTCAACCGAGGTCGGCACCTGCAAAAAACCCGGAAAGGCTGATATCTCCGACAGATCGGCAGGAACGCCGAGCAAAAGCGACACCTGCCCATTTCGCAATCCCAGCTTCTTCGCAAGTGGCGTGCCCGAATAGCCTGCCGGACTCATCCCCATCCTCACCTCGGCCTTCTCTTCGCGAGCCGCGAGGATGAGGCTTGCCCGGGCAAAACGCAACTGGTAGAGCGTCGATGCAATCGCGGAGCGAAGCTGCTTGGGGTTGCATCTATCCAGAACCAAGCGACGAGGGCGCCCGTGACTCGCATCCAGGCCAATCTGTTTCTGCTTTTGTCCGGCGCGATCTGGGGTGCCGGCTTTGTCGCACAGTCGACGGCGATGGAAACGATCGGGCCGCTCTGGTTCATCACCCTGCGCTTCGCAATCGCGACGCTCGTCGCTCTGCCGCTGGTGCTCATCGAAGCTCGGCAGGCCGTAAAGCCACTCGCGCAGGGCGCAATGCGCAACTTCATCTTCATCGGACTTGCGCTGTTCGGCGGCGCGGTGACGCAGCAGTTCGGTCTGCTCAGCACCACCGTCACCAATTCCGGCTTTCTGACCGGCCTTTACGTGGTCTTCGTACCGGTCCTGACCGTCGTGTTCCTGCGTCGCAGGCCGCACTGGATCATCTGGCCGGCGGCGCTGATGGCGAGCCTCGGCATCTTCCTCTTGAGCGGCGGCACCCTTTCGGGTCTGACCGGCGGAGATCTCCTGACGGTCTTCTGCGCACTTTTTTGGGCGATCCAGGTGATGCTGATCGGCATTTTTGCGGCGGGCACCGGACGACCGATGCTCCTGTCGATGACGCAATTTGCCGTTTGCGCGGTTCTCGGCGTCGTCCTCGCAGCGATTTTCGAACCCTTCAGTCTTGCGGCGGTGCAAGGTGCCCTTCCGGAAATCCTCTATGCGGGCGTGTTCTCGAGCGGCATCGCCTTTATCTGCCAGGTCGTCGGCCAGCGCTATACAACGGCACCGCAGGCGGCGATATTCCTGTCGAGCGAAGCTCTCTTTGCCGCGCTGTTCGGCGCCTTGCTGCTGGGCGAGGTCATCCCGCCTCTCGGCTATGTCGGCTGCGCCGTCATTTTCGCGGCAATGCTTGTGGTCGAGCTCGTTCCGGAACTGGCGAGAAGGCGCAGGCAACCTGCTGCCGCTTGAGTGTCATCGGCAGCTATACTGCTGACGGGGCGAAGCGATCGCACTATCTATATTACTTATTACTGTTTTGCAGCCGTTCTACTTCCGGGCAAAATGGAACAGAAGTTCCGCGAGCCGGAACGGATCCTAATCTTGCATTTTTCCTGCAATATATAGGGAAAAGGACACGCTCGCCGCGAAGAATGAGAGATATCAGACAGTTGCGCCTAGGTTGCGAAGCTGCCCAAAAAGGGGGGATGTTTGTCCAGCGACAGGATCTGGCGCAAACAGCGCACCGGCGCGCCCCAGAGCCTTTAAAGCACTGCGAATTCAACAGCTTGCAATGTATCTTCGATCTTCCCTGCCAAGCCGGAAATTGACCAGTTTTTGAGCAATGGCAAAAGCAATTCCTTGCCTGAAAAGTTTTGCTTGCCAAGTCAAAATAAACTGATCACTCTTACTTCCGTTCGGGCAATCTGCGAGCACGGGAAGATCTTGAAAATAAGCGGGCCGGAGACGCAAAGTCCTCCGGGCGGTTAGCTGTGGGAAGGCTGGTTAGCCTT
>JAPSJG010000283.1 GCA_031178305.1 Sinorhizobium sp. | reverse complement strand
GGCCGCCCGCATTGCCTTGACCACGGGAGCTGCGTCGCGCGATCGCGCGGGATCCGGAACGGTCACTGCGAATACCCCATTCTCCAGCGGCACGTTGAGGTCGGCCGCATTCAGCACATCGCCGCCGATCATGGTGATCGGCACATTTTCAGCCTTCGCGTCGCGCGCGATCACGGCCGTGTCGTTGCGATCGCCGCCGGTAAAGACATGCGTGGCACCGCTCTTGGCCAATCGGCGGACGAGGCTTACCTGCTGTTCCTGAGCGGGACGGTAGGTGTCGGTGAAGACCGGGGTGATCCCGATTTCGGCGAGAGCATTGCGGACGCTTTCGACGAGTTCCCGGCTGTGGATCGTTCCATCGTCGATCAGCGCGAGCGGCCTGTCCCTCCAGTTCGCGATGATGGTATCGGTGACCGCCGCTGATTCGGCCTTGCCGCTTGGAGCGAGCCGGTACAGCGGCCATTTCTTCTTGAGTACATCCTCCATGAGGATATCCGAGCGCACGCTGAGCGTGATCGCCGGCATGCCGCTTTCAGCGAGCGCGGGCAGCATTGCCTCCAGGCTCTCGGTGCAGAGGAAACCGATCGCCGCCTCGGCACCGCTGGCCACGAGAGCTTTGGCGAGCGCGTCGGCGTCGGCCGGATCGCAGCTTTCGGTGATTGTGGTGATCTCGCTCCCGCGCTCACCGGCCTGGAAGGCCGCACCGTCGATCATCTGCTTTCCGAGCATGGCGAACGGACCCTCGACAGGCGCGACCACGGCCACCTTCAGCCCCGCGGCAAATGCAGGTGCGGCCAATGCCATCTGAGCGATGAAGAGGCTCGTAAGGATCGATTTCAACATGCTTTTTCCCGCTATCGCTTGCCTTGTTTTAAGGCAGTGGCCCCGCCCGTCAAAGGAAAAGATGGTGCGGTCGCCGGCCTTGTCGCAGCCGATCGTCAGATTGACCGCCGTGCGTTCATGTCATCTGCGTCATACACATGCGCTCCGTGGCAAGATTTTCCGGGCGCCCGGTTTCATAATTTGCATGACAGTCTATGTATGTGCGAAACCTCGATCCGGAGCGAGATGTGTTGGAGAAAACCCGGCTGGACCCGATAGCCTACCGCGACGCGATGAGTCGCATGTCGCATCATGTGCAGTTGATCACTGCGGCCGATGGCGCCGAGCGCCGAGGCGTCACGATCACGGCCTCCTGTTCGGTTTCGGACGATCCGCCGACGGTCCTTGCCTGCCTGAACGCCGCCAATCCGCGCAACGACATCTTTTCGCGCAGCGGCAATTTTGCCCTGAACCTCCTCGGCGCGCAGCATCTGGCGCTGGCGCACGCCTTCTCCGGCCGCGATCAGCTCGACATGGAGCGGCGCTTCGAGCTTGGCCGATGGATGCAACTTACGACCGGCGCACCCATCCTCACCGACGCAATCGTCGCCTTGGATTGCCGTCTCCTCGAGATCAAGATCATGGCGACACACGCGATCCTCTTCGGCGAAGTGATCGACGTCCGGTACGGCGAAAAGCGGCCGCCTCTCATTTATGTGGACCGGGGATACCGCACGCTCTGAGTTCTCGATGGAGATCACCTCAAGGCGCCCGAGGTAAGGCCGGAGATGATGCCGCGCTGCAGGAGGACAAAAGCGACCAGTATTGGGGTTACATAGATGGCCGCATAGGCCATGATGCCATTCCATTCGTTGGTGTTAGGGCCCATGAAGCTGTTGAGCCCGATGCTGGCCGGTTGCAGCTCGGCCCTCTGGATTATGGACCTTGAATAGACGAACTCGCCGAAAGCTTGCATAAAGATCAGAATGGCGCTGACTACGATGCCGTTCCGGGCGAGCGGCAAGGCGATACGGAAAAACGCTCCGACGCGGGAATCTCCGTCCACCCGCCTCCTCCAACTCCTGCGGAACGCTCACGAAGGCCGTGCGCACCAGCACGACGAAGAAGGGCATGCTCTTGGCGGCGATCGCCAGGATGACTGCGAGACGAGGGTACCGGAGCAGGCCGATTTGTGAGAAGCCGACGAAGATCGGCGTGATCATCAGCGATGCGGGTAGGACCTGCAGCATGAGGATGAGGAAGAGACCGACATCCACCCAGCCATTTCGGTAGCGGGCCAGCACATAGGCGCGACGGCACCGAAAGCAATAACCAGCGAGTTCCAGATGTAGCGGCCCATATTGCGACTCTGCCAGACCTCGGCATAGATCTGCCACTGGGGGTCGGCCGGCCAGAAGGCCGGAGGACTTGCGAATATCGCCCAGCCGGATTTAAGCGCGGTGACGTACATCCAGTAAAGCGGGAACAGGTAGATGGCAGTGAACACAAGCGCCACCGCCAGCATCAGCTTTTCGCGGAAGGTGTGCCTCATCGCCGCGCCTCATGGCGCGTCGATCGGACATAGACGATCGAGGCGAGGATCACGAAGACGATCATGATAACGGAGACCGTCGCGCCCTTGGCGAAGTCGTACTGGCGGAAGGACAGTTCCCAGGCCCAGTACTGGGCAACATTGGACGAGTTGTTCGGTCCGCCGTTGGTAATGGCTGCGAAGAGATCGAACTGCTGCAGCGTGAAGATGAGGCCGAGCGCCATGATGGCACCAATGGAGGAGCGCATCATCGGGAGGGTGATGGTCCGGAAACGCTGCCACGCATTCGCGCCGTCAAGTTCTGCGGCTTCATAGAGGTCGGCTGGAATGGCCGACAGGCCGACCGACAGAAGGATCATGTTAAAGGAAGTCCCAAACCAGATATTGGCGACGATTACTCCCCACGATGAGTAGTTCGGGTCAGAACGCCAGAAGACATTGCCATAGGTCAGGCCACTTTCGCGCAAGAGGAAATTCAGAACGCCGAAGTCGCCCGAGAGAATCCAGCTCCAGATCGCCCCGACGACGAGACCCGGCATCACCCAGGAAACCAGGAAAAGGCCACGCAGCCAGCTGGCACCCGGAAAATTCGTCCAGAAGAAGAGGGCCAGCCCGAAACCGATCAGGAACTGGCCGACAATGGATGAGACGACGAATATGGCCGTGTTGGCGAAGATCGGCCAGGTTTCCGGCATTGCGAAGAGTTCGGTGTAATTCTTGAGGCCTACGAAGGGCCGCCAGAAGGTTCCCAGGCTGAACAGGTCCACTTGCTGAAAACTCATCAGCCCGTTGTAGATGAGCGGCAGTCCGGAAAGGGTAAGCAGGAAAGTGAGCGGCAGCGCAACGAGCGCAATGTCGAAGCCCTTGCCATTGACGAAACTGGACAAGATCCCCTTAATGGGCGCCCACCTCCGCTGCGAACACTGTTCTTTTCAGCCGAGCACGGCCTTGATCTTTTTTGCTGCCTGATCAAGTGCCTCCCTGGAAGACATCTGCCCGGTAAGCGCCGACTGGATGGCATCCTGGATTGCCTTGGAGATCTTCGGCCATTCAGGATGCGGCCCCCGAGGCTTGGCGTATTTGAGCTGCTCGAGAAAGACCTTGAGCGCCGCATCCTTAAGTGGCTGGCCGGTCTCTGCGATAGGAATATCGGTTCGGGCCGGCAGCAGGCCGAAGTCCCTGAACATGCGGTCATCCTGGGAGACGAAATATTCCAGCACCTTGAAAGCCTCGTCAGGATGCTTCGTGCTGGAGAAGATCGCCCAGTTGAAGTCGCCCATGGAAGAGGACCGTTCGGCTCCCTCTTCAGGCACCGGCAGCAACGTCACGCCCCAGTCGAACTTCGCCTCCGCAACCATGCGGTCGAGTTCCCAGGGACCGGAAATTGCCATTGCCGCGTTTCCCGAATTGAAGGTGGCGGTCGAGTCCGACTGGCCGCGCGTCAGCGTATCCGGGGATGCAAGCCTCTCGTCAAGAAACAGTTTCCAGGTTTCGAGCGCTTTGACCGCGCCATCGGTGTTGATGTTCTCGTAGCTGACACCGGCCATCTGAGCCCAGGGGAGGAACTGGAACGTGCCCTCCTCGCTCGCCTTGGCCGAAAAGGCTATGCCGTAGACATTGGCAGCCGGATCCGTGAGCTTTCGAGCGGCGTCCAGCAGTTCAGCCCATGTCTGTGGCGGCCTGTCGGGATCAAGACCTTTCGCCTTGAACATGTCCTTGTTGTAGTAGAGCGCGATCGTATTCGTCGCCTTGGGAACGCCGTAATGCCTGCCTTTCCACATGGTGGAGGCGAGCGGGCCGGGGAAGTAGTTTTCCGGCTTGATCACCATAGACTTCGCGATCCTGTCGGTCAGGTCGAGAAAGGCCCCGCGCGAGGCGAAGAGCGCATGTTCCGGATTGTCAACCGCGATGATATCCGGAGCTTGGCCAGTCGAATACGCACGCAGCGCCTCGTTGACCAGATCGTCAAACGGAACCTCCCGATACTCGACCTTGATGTCCGTATTAAGCTTATTGTAGTCGGCAATCAGGTTCGGCGCCGGCCGAATGTCGCCATCCTGCGACCAGACGGAGATCGTCGCATCCTCGGCCTTGGCCGCAACGCAGAAATTTAAAACGCTCGCAAGCGCGAAGGCGCCGCCCAGCACAGCGTATTTGTAGATACCCATGGTCTCCTCCTTCGTCATGAGGTGGGCGAATTCAATCCGGCCACGCCCCCGGCCGTCTCCCTTGTCATTCCCACGCTGGATCTATGCTGCAAGAGATTAAGCCAGCCGTTCGTCCCGTCAGTTTTTTAACGCTGCCATTTGGGCGGCATGCTCTGCGCCTGCGATTTCGTCGCGGTCGAGAGGCAGAGTGAACTGAAACACTGCCCCACGAGGTTCATTCGCGCTAGCCCACAGCCGTCCGCCGTGAGCTTCGATGGTCGAACGGCAAATCGCCAGACCCATGCCCATGCCGCTGGATTTGGTGGTGTAGAAAGCCTCAAAGACGCGGTCGAAATTCTGCGGGTCCAGGCCGGGGCCCGAATCGCTCACGGCGACCACGACGCTGTGCGGGGCCTTATCGCGCGTGCTGACCAGCAACCGGCGCCCCCCCTCATCAGTGCCGTTCATTGCCTCAATTGCGTTCATGACGAGATTGAGGATTACCTGTTGCACTTGGACTCGATCGCCTTCCACGGATGGCAGCCTCGTCGCAAACTCGGTATCGAGCGAGACGCCATGCCGGAGCACTTCGCTCCGGGTCAGTGCAATCACATCACGAACGGCTTCATTGAGGTCGAACCGCTCCCTATGAGGGGGTGCCTTCTTGATCAATGCGCGGATCCGGCCGACGACTTCACCGGCTCGATTGGCATTCTCGACTATGCGGGCGAGCGCGTTTCGCACCTCCTCCAGATTAGGAGGATGGGTGCCCAACCAGCGCAAAGCGGCCTGGGCGTTGGTGACCGACGCGGCTAACGGCTGGTTCACTTCATGAGCGATCGAGGCCGTGAGCTGCCCCATGGTATCGACGCGGTTCGCGTGGGCCAGTTGCCCCTGCGCCTGGCGCAGAGCTTCCTCGCTCTCTCGCAACGCCCCCTCGGCTCGCTTGCGCTCAGTCAGATCGAGCACGAAGGCGACACCTTGGTTTCCGCCTTCCTCGAAGGCTGCAGCACCGAGCAGAACGGGCACG
>JAPSJG010000282.1 GCA_031178305.1 Sinorhizobium sp. | reverse complement strand
CAAACGGAATACGATCGAAGTTGTGCGGTGGGGGCGGCGAAGCGGTGGCCCACTCAAGGCTGGAGGCGTCCCATGGATTGTCGCCGGCAATTTCGCCGATGCGCAGGCTTGCAGCGACGTTGTAAAGGAAGACGAGGAAACTTGCGACGAACAGCGCCGCGCCAAGGGTAGAGACAAGGTTTAGACCGTCCCAGCCCATCTCGGCAGGATAGGTGTAGACCCGGCGGGGCATGCCCCTGAGGCCGGAAATGTGCATCGGGAAGAAGGCGACGTTGAAGCCGATGATCGCCAACCAGAAATGCCAGCGGCCGAGCCGCTCGCTCATCATCCGGCCGGTGAACTTGGGAAACCAGTAGTAGATCGCGCCTAGCAGCGGGAAGACCGCGCCGCCGATCAGGACATAGTGGAAATGAGCGACCACGAAATATGTATCGTGGACCTGGGTGTCGATCGGGACGGAGGCAAGCATGATGCCGGACAGCCCACCCGCGACGAAGATGAAGAAGAAACCGAGCACGAATAGGAGCGGGGTGCGATAGACCGGCCGGCCATCCCATAGCGTTGCGATCCAGCAGAAGATCTGAATGCCGCTGGGGATCGCAATCATCATGCTCGAAGCGGTGAAGAAGGTTGCGCCGAGCTGCGGCAGGCCGGTGGTGAACATGTGATGCACCCACAGCCCGAAAGAGAGGAAGCCGGTGGCGATCAGCGACAGCACGATCGCGGGATAGCCGAAGACCGGACGGCGGGCGAAGGTCGCGACGATGGCGGACACGAAAGCAGTGCCCGGCAGGAAGATGATGTATACCTCCGGGTGGCCGAAGAACCAGAAGAGGTGTTGCCAAAGCAGCGGATCGCCTCCTTCGGCCTGATTGAAGAAATGGGTATCCAGCAGGCGATCGAGAATGAGCAGCGACGAGGCCAGCATCACTGCGGGCATTGCGAAAATGATGAGGAACGCGTTGACGAACATCGCCCAGACAAAAAGCGGGATACGGTCGAGCGTCATGCCGGGCGCCCTGAGCTTCAGCACCGTGACGACGATCTCGACGGCGACGGCGAGCGCCGCGACCTCGGTGAAGGTGACCATCTGCGCCCAGAAGTCGGCTCTCTTGCCGGGGGAAAACTCCGGGCCGGCAAGCGGGACGTAAGAGAACCAGCCATTTTCGGCGCCGACGTTGAGTGCGAAAGCGGTCCAGATCATCAGTCCGCCGAAGAGATAGACGTAATAGGAGAAGGCGTTGAGCCTCGGGAAGGCGATGTTGCGCGTACCCACCATCAGCGGCACGAGATAGACGGCGAGTGCCTCTCCGATCGGCACGCCGAAGAGGAACATCATCGTCGTGCCGTGCATGGTGAAGATCTGATTGTAGAGATCCGGCCCGATCAGCGGGTTCTCAGGGTGCGCCAGTTGCAAGCGCATAGCGACGGCCGCGAGCCCGCCGAGGAAAAGAAAGAAGAACCCGGTAACGATGTAACGCCGGCCGATGATCTTGTGGTCAACGGTGGACAGCGCTCCTATTAGTCCGCCGGCCGTACCCCACGTGACGGAAAGCCGCGCCGGCAACTCGAGGTCGGTGACATCGGTATCGAGAGCTTCCTTGTCCTCGTGTGGTCGGAGCGCCGTGTCGCTCACTTCAGACCCTCCAGATAGCGCGCCAGCGGCTCGACTTCCTCGGCTTCCAGTTTGATTAGAGGCATGTGCGCGCCGGGCTTGATGCCCTGCGCGTCGACGATCCAGGCAGCGAGGTTGCCGCGGCCGTTGGGCAGGGTGCCGGCGGCGATGTGGAGACGGCTGCCAATGTGGGTCAGGTCGGGGGCGACCTTGCCGGCGGCCGGCGTGCCGCGGATCTGGTGACACATCACGCAGGGCTTGCTCAGGAAGATCTGCATTCCGCGTTTACGTACAGGATCATCGGGTGGTTCGGCCGCGCTGATCTGGCTCTCGCGCCAGCGTGCGAAATCCTCGAGACTATGTGCCACTACGGTGATGCCCATATGCGCGTGCTGCCAGCCGCAAAATTCTGCGCATTGACCACGGAACACGCCTTCCTTCGACGCCTGGAGGACGAGCCGATTCTCGCGCCCGGGAATGGCATCCATCTTGCCTGCGAGGTTCGGTACCCAGAACGAGTGGATGACGTCTGCGGACTTCAGCTTGATGTTCACCGGCTGGCCGACGGGAACATGGATTTCGTTGGCGGTGGTAAACTGCCGCGAGGGCAGGGGATCCTCGTAGGTCACCTCCCACCACCATTGATGGCCTTTGACCTGTAGTGTCAGAGGGGCCTCGCCACCCGAAAACAGAGCGCGCTGCGCTCCGTAGCTCACCACTGTCAGCGCGACGATGACGAGAAGGGTCAGCGCCGCTGCTGCACCGACTGCTCGCGCCATGCCTCGCTCGGCACGTGGGTCGAGCTCGAGAGGTTCCGTTCGCGCCGATTGCCGGCGCAGAAGCGCGACGATCAGCGCCGCCATTGTGAGGAGCCAGACCGCCGTCAGGGCCGCGGTGAACACCCAGAACAGGCCTGCGAGGAAATCCGCCTGCGGCCCCTGGGGATCGAGCGAGGATTGCCAGCCCGAGCAAGCCGTGAGGAGGAGCGGAGCTGTAAGCAGGGCAGGGCGGCAGCAGCGCATCTCAGCCTCACTGGGGTGCCTGACCGGACGGCGGTACCGTACCGCGAGTGACAGCTGGTGAGGAAGGCAAGCGATGCTCGGACGGCCTCGGCATCAGGTCGTCGTTTCGGCCCGGCGCAGCGTCCATCGGGACGTGGCGACCCATGGAGCGGACATATGCCGCAATCTGCATGATCAACTCATCGGGAATTTTCCCGCGGAAGCTGGGCATGCCGTTCGGGCGGCCCTCCCGGATGCTTTGCACGATATTCTGGAACTCGCCTCCGTAGATCCATCGGTCGTCCATGAGAGCCGGGCCGGAGCCGCCGCCGCCGTTAGCGTGGCAGCCCTTGCAGTTGAACCAGGCGAAGAGCCGCTTGCCTTCGCTCAGATGGTAGGCGTTCTCTTCATAGGCTTTCCCTGTGTCGCCCCGAGTTTCGGCCGGGCCGGGACCCGGCGCAATGCTGGACAGGGATATCGCGGCGTCCCCTCCGCCTGCCACGGGAGATGGGCGAAACTCGCGGTCCTCGCGCTCGCAGGCGCTGAGGAAGACGAGAGCGGCAGCGATCGGCAGGAGGCGCTTCATGGTTCGCTGCCCGGTAATGGGGATGAGCGCGGCAGGCGTGGGACGTCGTATTCGGAGAGGATCGCTTCAATCCGCGGCGCGAGCTTCGTCAAGGCCGCGTCGATCTCAGAAAGGAGGGCAGCATCGCCTTTGCGCACCGCCATGGAAATATCCCAGGCCATCGGCAGGTCCGGCTCGTCTAGCGGGCTGACAAGTTTCACGCTCAGCGGCGGCGTTTCGCGTGCGGCGAAGTAGCCGCCGAGCGGGCCCCAGGCGAGCGCGACATCGATTTCGCCGAGCGCGACTGCGGTGATGATCTTTGCGGCAGGATCGGCGTCGCTGTAATCGCCGTAGAGCATGTAGCCTCGGACATTGTCGATGATGCCCCTACGTGTCAGCGCATGCGCGGGCGGTGTGTTCCAGCCGTCGTCGCCGATGAGCTGAACCCCGATCAGCTTGTGCCGCAGTGCCGGGTCGTCGAAGGATGCGACCGGCGGAGTTCCATCCCGCGCGACGAAGACGTAGGCCGAGCGGTAATAAGGATGCGTGGTTCTGACGCCTTCCAGTTCCGTAGGAACGCCAAGGACGAGGTCACAGCGTCCTGCATTGAGCGTCTCGCGCAAGAAGCCGCGGCGCTGCGCCCGCCAAGTGTAGGCGAGCCTTGCGTCGAGTTCGCGTGCCAGCAGTTCGGCTATTTTGTTTTCAAAGCCTTTCGTGCGGCTGCTGGAGAATGGCAGGTTATTGGGATCGGCGCAGACCCTCAGTTCGCGTGCCTCCGCCGCCGACGCGGAGAGGCAGAACAGCATGGCCGCTGCAGCCCTAAGGCAACGTGAAGACATAAAGCGTGCCTCCCTTGGTAGTGACGTCCTTGAGGTCGGCCATGGCGTTGACGAATCCGAGTGCCGCGGTGCTATCGCGCGGGTCGAGGTCGCCGGAGACGATGGAACCCGCCCAGCCGCCGACGCCTGACAATATGGCGACATACTGCTTGCCGTCAGGCCCGCGATAGGTTGTCGGCTGACCGATGATGCCGGAGGAGGTCTTGAACTGCCAGAGCACTTCGCCCGTCGTCGCGTCTGCCGCTTTGAACCATCCTTCCATGTTGCCGTAGAAGATGAGACCACCCGCGGTGGCCATCGTGCCGCCCCAGACGGGGAAACGTTCCTTGATGGTCCAGACCTCCTTGCCGGCGACGAGATCCCAGGCGGAGAGTTCGCCGCGATGGCCGCCTGGGCCCGCATACATTCGCACTTCCGCGCCCACGTAGGGCGTGCCGGCGATGTAATTCGCCTCCGTGCTTTCCCAATCCATGCAGAGATTATTGTGCGGAATATAGAGGAGCCCGGTCTGGCGAGAAAAAGAGGACGGACTCCAGTCCTTTGCTCCGGGCGCCGTTGGGCAGACGTCGCGGATCACCTTGTTCTCATGTGGATATTTCTCCGCGTTGATCTTGATTCGGCCGGTCTTCAGATCGACACCCTGATGCGTGTTGACGGGGTGGTAGAAGTTGGCGGAGAGCACCTCGCCAGTGGTTCGGTCCAGCAGGTAAACCAGTCCGTTCCGGTCGGGGTGCACCAACGCCTTGCGCGGCTTTCCCTGCCACTCCACGTCGACGAGGATGTTTTCGTTTATGCCATCCCAATCGTGAAGATCGTGCGGGTTCCATTGATAAGCCCAGCGCGCTTCGCCGGTGTCGGGGTCACGCGCGAACACCGTATTGGTCCACTTGTTGTCGCCCGGTCGCTGGTTAGGGTTCCAGGGTCCGGGGTTGGCCGTTCCATGGAAGATCAGGTCTAGATCGGGATCGTAGGTGGTGAATCCCCAAACGGTGCCGCCGCCAATTTCCCATGCGTTGGGCGGCCATGTCGCGACCCCGAGGTCCTGACCGCGGTCCTTCTCGTAGAACGGCTTGAATTCCGCCCCGATCTTCACGTCACCATCCGGGCCGGTGCTGTAGGCTTTCCACAGGGACTTGCCGTCCGCAGCATCAAGCGCCTGGATCCAGCCCCGCACGCCGTATTCGCCGCCCGATATGCCGACGATCACCTTATCCTTCACGACTAGCGGTGCCATCGTCATCGTCTCGCCGCGATTGATTTCCCCGAGCTTGACATTCCAGGCCTCCCGACCGGTCTCAGCGTCGAGGGCGACGACGTGAGCATCGAGGGTGGTGAAGAAAAGCCTGCCATCGGAATAAGTGGGTCCGCGGTTGACGACGTCGCAGCAGGCAACGCCTTGGGACGAGGCGTCAGGTTTGGGATTGTACTGCCATTTCAGGGGTGCGCCGGGCCGAGTGAGGTCCAGCGCGTAAACGATATTCGGATAGGGCGATATGATGAACATCGACCCGCCGACGACAAGCGGTGCGCCCTCGTGAC
>JAPSJG010000014.1 GCA_031178305.1 Sinorhizobium sp. | reverse complement strand
GCAAGGATAGCGGCTTGTCACTATCAAGACTGTCGGCCCAGGCCTGGACGGCCTGGTGATCGATAACGCGGCCAGCGTCGACGTCGGCAAGCGCTTCCAGCGTCAAGCGTCGGCGCTCCTCTTCCTGGTCGACCCAAGCGGTCAGCGCCTGCTTGACGATCCACCCGCGCGAGCGCTCAAGCCGGGCCGCGATCTGATCGACTTTCTCGGCGAGCGGCAGGGGTACGTGCGCCGTCAGCACCTTCGTTTCCATGTTTGGCTTCTGTCGATTCATTTTCAATCACAATGATTATTATTGATTATTATTGAAGCGAAATCAAGGGTTGGGGCGCTGCCCGGACATCGCTTGGGACAGGCTCCATCTTGAGGATCCGCCTCAGAGTAGCATCAAAGGTGCCACAAACGGCAAAAACCGGCTAAATCGATCACTACGATACTTGAATACTATCGGTAGTGATCGGGCACGGAATTCGGCGTCCGGATGACAGAAAGATGAGCCGAGTTAGATTCCGTTTGCGAAATGAAATGAAATCATACGGTCAATTCTTCATGAATTGCCCGTGCTGCCGCTAGGCAGGGGGTACGTGGGGCAAAGGCAAAGGATGGCGGCGCCGAAACTCAGCTGGTTGATGATGTTGTGGGTAGCTGTTGATCCGCATTGCATTGGTCGAATTTCGGAGTGACGATCGTCCGGAATGGGGGCCCAGGATGCACGGGATCAACCTTGACGCCTTGAACGAAGCAGAGCTGATTGAATTGCACGACGCGGTCGTCGATCGGCTGCACGTTCTACATCAGCAGAAGACGACGCATGCTTTGCTTGAACTGGCGATCGGCGAGCGCGTGATGTTCGAAGACAATAACGGCCAGACGCAGGCCGGAATCGTCATCCGTCGAAACCGCAAGACGGTGACGGTGCACGGCGACAACGGCCGGCAATGGAACGTCTCGCCGCAGCTCTTGCGAAAGGAAAAAAGAGCAGGCGCCGCGCAAGGCGGCAATCTCGTGCCATTTTCGCGGAAGGGGTGACCGTCAGGCGGTGCATGCCACAGGTCGGCCAGCGGCGGTACTTTTGACCCGCCGGTTTCTGGACCAAGGAGGGGATCACCGAGATAGTGGCAAACGCGAGCTGGGCAGGTCTTCGTGAGGCCCAGCATGACACCGCGAGGCAATGCGGCCGTCGCGGCTGAGGGTGCCGCCGGAGGTCTTGCGCCTGGTGATGAAGGTCCGCAGTCCGTACTCGGAAGCATTGGTCTCCGGATCCGTCGCTTTCTCCATCCCATTTGGTCGAAGGGCGGGCGGGACGGCAGCTCCTTCAAACAGGCGATTTAGTCGCGCAGGGGCCTATTTTCGGCCTTCAGCTTGTCGGCGTCGGCCTCGAGCGCGTTCAGGCTTTGAGCTTGCCGCTTTCAATTGGAGCAGTCACAATTCTGAAGTTGCGGCTTCACGGGGGGAAGATGGGGAGGGGTCGCTGTGAACCGGCCAGGGGCACTCCGCTCCGCGCAGGGCGCCTACTCGATCATGTAGCCCAGCGCCCGATAACCCGCGCGACGCTTCGCAGCCATCCGGGCCAGAACCGGCACGGTGTTATCGACATAGTCGACGACCAGGACATCTTTCTTGCCATCATGCAGGCGATGCAGACGACCGACATACTGTGCCAGGGTTCCCTTCCAGGCGATCGGCATTGTCAAGAACAGCGTGTCGAGCCGGGCGTCATCAAAGCCTTCGCCGATGTAGCGGCCTGTCGCAATTATCAGGCGCTCCTGGTCATCGGAGACTCGCAAAGCCGCATTCGCCAGTTTTCGGTCGCTCGCCGACATGCCGCCGCGCAGCACCACGAGATTCTTCACGAAAGGCGCGAAGCGCTGCTGAAGATAATCGAGATGGTCTTTCCGCTCGGTCAGCACGACAGGGGAACGCTTCGCCTCCAGCGAATTCAGCACATCATCGAAGATGAGATCGTTCCGCCCGCTGTCCTGCGCCAAAGCCGCATAGATCGCGGGCATGGAAGGGCGCTCGACCGAAGCCAGGGGCGGCGGCAATTCAAACTTCGTTGCACGATCGCGAGCGCGATGGCGAATGCCGCGTTCGGCGGCTTGAACTCTTGCATCAACCCGATGGCGAACAGGGCCGCATTGCATGAAGATAATGGGATGATGCCCGTCCTGCCGGGCGACGGTCGCGGATAGACCCACCACGTATCGCGCCTTTGACCGGCGAGCGACAAGCTCAAAGCTTGCGGCGGACAGATGATGGCATTCGTCGACGATCAAATGGCCATAATCGGCGACATGGTCGGCAACGTCCCCGTTGCGGACAAGACTTTGGATGAGCGCCACATCGATGACGCCGGTCGGCTTTCTCTTCCCACCGCCGATAATGCCGATCTGTTTCGGGTCGATATTCAGAAAGGAACTGAGACGCGCGACCCATTGATCGAGCAGTCCCCGCCGGTGGACAAGGATAAGCGAGTTTCGGGCCCGATGCGCAATGAGCGCTGCGGCGACAACGGTTTTGCCGAAGGCGGTCGTCGCCGCGAGCACGCCGTTGTCGTGAGCAACGAGAGCGTCGAAAGCCTTTGCCTGCGGCCGTCGCAACTCGCCCTGGAAGGAAACATCCGGCGGAAGTGCCATGCCGATCTCGCGACGATCGTCCACGATCGCAACGGCGCCGTGACTCTTGATGAGATCGATCCCCTCGTCGAGGCAACCCCGGGGCAGGGCGATATGCCGCGGATGAAGCTCGGCGCATGAGATGACCCGGGGCTTGCCGAAGGTCGGCAACCGCATCGCCTGCGCGCGATAGAATTCGGGGTTCTGGAACGCTGCCAGCCGAACAAACTGCGCGATTAGCGCCGGGGGAAGTTCTGTCCTGTCGATGTAGATCTGGTCTGCGACCACGGCGTTGATGCTTCGAGGGATCGCTGTTTCTATTCGTTTTGGCTTGCTGCGGCGTGACGGCAACATCTTCCACGGCTCGTCGGCGTGGTCGTCGTCGACCGGCATGCGAACGCCCAAGACCTGACCGGACAGTTCCGCCTCGTCGGCGATCTTGAAGACCGTGTCGGCCGATATTCGCGGCAGAGATGACAGATACGCCCACTGGTCACCATAAGGTCGCAGATCCTTGTCGACGAAAATGCTGTTGCCGACCTCACGGGCCTTTCTTTGAAGCGGCAAGGCGATGAGATTGCCGAAGCCCCCAAGTGGCATCGTGTCCTGATTGGGGAAGAAGCGATCATAGGATGCGAAGCCGATCTCGGGGCGTCTCTCCATCGTTTCCGTGAGCAGGGCAGAGCCAAACTGCCTGGCGATCCGGGCCGGAACGGGCTCAGCGAAGAATATCCAGACGTGGCCGCCATTCCCCGATCGCGACCGTTCCAGGGCGGCGGCAATTCCCTTTGCATGGCAGGTGTCCAGCAACGCCCTGGCATCGTCGGCCCAGCTTTCCTTGTCGAAGTCCGCGGCGAGAAACCAACACGTTTCGTCCTGAAGCAAAGGATACACGCCTGCGACGAAGTCGCCGGAGCGGCCATCGCCGCCGCGCAGGTGTTTTTCTATGATATCGTCGTTGGGAGCGATGAAGGCCTGGTGCGGGCATTCCCCGCATTTCACCTTCGGTTTGCCGCAGAGGCCCTTCGCCCACTCGTTGGAGCAGGCCGGCGAATATCCTGAGCGCCCAGCCTTTCTGTTTTCCCATCGAACAGGAAAAACATCGGGGCGTCCCGCGAACAAGCGGCGAAACAGTTCGATTTTCTCGATCGATGGAGAACTGTTGGTGACCGGCGCATCGGCAGGGGCCGATTCTTCGGAAGCCCGACTATCGGATGCCATCTTTTGCTCGAGCGCTTCCAGCGCACGCTCAAGCGCCGCGCGCTCGGCATCGAGTTCGGCCAAGCGCCGCCGAATGCGCGCAATCTCTTCCGAAGTATCATCCCAACCCGCCAACACCGCAGTCCACGTCCCAAGAGTTCCTGCCATGCGGCAACATAGAGCAAAGGCAGCTTGTGCTTAAGGGCCGCAACGTGCAAGCCGGGCCTAGCGCACTGTCCTCTGTATTCCTCCTGCTTGCATGCCGTTGGGGTCGTCGTGAGCTTGAGCAGACCGGCGTCACCACCGCCGGCCATCTCCCCGCCTTCGACCTTGGCCTGAAATCCATCCCCGTAGCTCGCCGCCGCCATCGCTCAAGGGCTGACCACGGGCGGCACGCGGACCTCGTCATCGCACGGCCACTCGTTTTCGGTGCCATGGTTGCCAGGTCGCTCGATGTCACGCCACAGCTGGCGCTTCGGATCCTTGGCAAACTGGGCTAACGCGAGATGACGGGGAGGGGAGGTTTCGGGCGTGGGAAGTGATCTGATCCACCGTCAAAAAAGCGGCATAAGAATCCCGATGTATTTAGCCGGCTACCTTAATTGATTTCAAATCAGCAGTGGCTTGTTGCCGCGTAAGAAATTGATAACACAAACTTATCAATCGTTTTGTCTCCTGGACAAGTCGTAGCCGGATGAAGGACTTTTACGACATCTGGATTTTCAGCAGGTCCTTTGATTTCGATGATGACAGGCTGGCGCGCGCAATCGCCGCGACCTTCGAGCGCCGCGAAACGCCGATCCCAGAAGACCTACTACCGGATGCTTTGACGGATGCTTTTGCTAAGGACGAGCAAAAGCAACGGCAATGGCCCGCTTTTGTCGAAGGCGTTGCGCACAATCCGGGGGATCTGACGAGTGTCATCGCGGAGATTGCCGCGTTCCTGATGCCGCACGCTATTGCAGCCGCGAACCTGGGAAAATAATGAGCTTGGCGTCAGACCTTCAGTCTGCGTCGAGATGTCGCCTGCTCGATGGCAATGACAGGGTCAGCAGTTCGCATCCGATCAACTGCCCAGTGTCGGATGGCGGGGTCTCACGTTCTGCTCCCGTAAAGGCGAGGAGCCGACATCCCGGCTGGGGGCGTGTCGCCCGCTTCCGATCGTCACAGCAGGGTGGTAGGCAGTCGCTCGCTGGGCCAGCGCCATTGGCCGAAATGCGCCAGAAGGAGACGTCATGCGGGTTTCATCCGTTATCCACGCCGCTGAAAACCTCGACTAGATAGTCGACGAACACCTTGATCTTCTGCGGAGTGTGACGCCGCTGGGCGTAGAAGGCGAAGATCGGCTGCTCGACGGCTTCATGGTCCGGCAGCAGCCGCACCAGGCGGTTCTCCGCAATGTCCTGGGCGACCATGAAATCCGGCAGCAGTGAATAACCGCATGCGGTGATGCACGCGTTTCTCACAGCGCGGGCCGAGTTCATCGTCAGATGCTGGGGAACCTCAAAATCAATGATCTTGCCTCCGCGGGAAAACCGATGTGAGCGCCCCCACCCGCCGCTGACTTGAGTGACCGACGGCCAGAATTCGAGTTCGTCCAAGGTCTTCGGCGTCCCATGCCGCTCGCAGAACGTCGGCGACGCGACAAACACGATCCTTTGGGTGGAAATCCTCTGAGCAATCAACGACGAGTCCCTCAACGGCCCAACCCGGATCGCGACGTCGAAATGTTCGCCGATGAGATCAACCAACCGATTGCCGAGGTCGATCGAGATGTCGAGCTGTGGGAAACGCAGGCTGAACTCGGGCATGGCAGGTGCGAGGCATTCGTTACCGAACGCCGTGACACAGGAGACGCGCAACTGGCCGCGAGGGGTTTTGTGGCGCTCGCGGACCGCACTCCGCATCAGATCGAGCTCCTCCAGGAGCCCTGCGCTCTTCTGCACGAACTCGGTTCCGGCATCCGTCAGGTTGATCTGCCGGGTGGTGCGGTTGAAGAGACGCACGCCGAGATCGGCCTCAAGCTCGGCCACGATTCGGCTTACCGAGGGGGCAGAAAGGTGCAGGTTCCGACCTGCAGCGGAAAAGCTTCGGTGGCGAGCGACTGCAACGGCGACCCTCATGGCCTCGACCATATCCATCGACCATTCTTCCGGAATTCAAAACAATGTTTCTCTCGCGGCACCGATTAACACGGAAGCCAGATACATGCATCAATGCGAGCAGCGTTCATTTTGGAGAGAGAAATGGTCACCAATCCGAGCTGGATACTCAGGAGCTACCCCGCCGCCATGCCGACATTGAAAAACTGGGAGCTGGAAGATCGTGCGATCCCCGAGGCGGCAGGCGGCGAATTGCTAGTGAAAACCCTCTGGCTTTCAGTTGACCCCTATATGCGAGGCCGGATCAGCCCGGCGAAGAACTACGCCGCTGGCTTCAAGCTCGGCGATCTCATGCGCGGCGGCGGAATTGGTGAGGTCATCATTTCCGAATCTCCGGGTTTCAGGTCGGGCGACATCGTGATGAGCGACCACTTCGGCTGGCAGCCGTTCAGCGTCATCCCCGCCGCAGCGGCAAAGCCTGTGAAAACGGCGGATGCTCCGATCCAGTCTGCGTTAAGCTATCTTGGGATGCCGGGTCTCACCGCCTACTTCGCCCTTCTCAAGACTGGACGTCCGAAAACAGGCGAGACAGTACTGATTTCCGCGGCCTCTGGTGCAGTGGGGCAGATTGCGGGACAGATCGCACGGATCAAGGGATTTGATCCCGTCGCCGTTGCGGGCTCGGACGAGAAGCTGGAATGGTGCAGGGAGCTTGGATACCGGGCGGGCGTTAACCACCGGACCTCGACCGATCTCGTGGCGGACGTCGCTGCCACATGTCCGACAGGCGTGGACGTCTTTATCGACAATACTGCCGGACCCATCCACGATGCGGCGATGCTGAACCTCAACACCTTTGGCAGGGTCGTGGTGGTCGGGACGATCGCCTTGGCCGACCGCTTCGATCAGCCTGACATAGGCCTAAGGCACCTCAGGCGAACACTGATCACCCGTGCACGGATCGAAGGCTTCTTGCTTGACGACCACGAGGCCGAAAACGAGACTGCGCTTGCCGATCTGCTGTCGTGGTACAAACAGGGCCTGCTTCAGACGCGAGAGGATGTCGCAGAAGGCATCGAGACCGTGCCCCATGCATTCGTCCGGATGCTGAAGGGGGAGAACTTCGGAAAGCAGTTGGTCAGGCTTTGATGTGAGCTTCATAACAGCCGCTCTTACTGAGTTGTCTTCTTTGGCTCAATCGTGCCCTCCATAGTGTCCGTCGGCTACGGCGCGAAAGGCTCCGTTTTTACGCGTTCACCACCGTGCCAGAATGGTGATCAGCGCCGAAAATTCAAAGTGCCTGACTTCGGCTGAGCGTTCGATCGCGAACGTCATGACGACTGTGGAATAGCTGCTAACGCGTCGCTGCGATCAAAACGGACGCGTTGCGGATCAGGACCCGTCCCCTCACAAGGAGCATGACTATTATCCCTCCCAGGCAGTAGGCTCCCATCCCGGCGATCTGCCAAGGGTAGGGAACGCCGACATCGATCAGGAATCCGGTGAGACCCGGCCCCATGGCGGTGGCAAACACGATAAGGGCCACGATGATTGCCCGGATGCCGCCGAGATGTTGCAGGCCATACATTTCTGGCCACAGCGCCCCGAAGAGCGTCGATGACGAGCCGAGCGACATTCCGAGCAGTGTCATGAATGCGAAGGCGCTCCACTGTTCGTCGACAAACGCGAGCATGAAGCAGGCGGCCGCCAGCGGCAGGAGGTAGTAAGGCAGGATCTGCACGGCGCTGAACCGGTCGATGAGATAGCCGGACAGCAGCGACGACAGCACGGTCACCGTCGAGGACACGATAAATGCGCTGGCGAAGACCTCAAGTGACCAGCCGCGAAGCTCGACCAGATAAACCTGATGGAAAAAGATGGTGGTGGCGATGAACCCCGGGGCAAGGACTCCAGCAAGCGCCATCCAGAACAGAGGATCGCGCAGCACTTCCGCGCGCGTCCAGTCTCTCGCCGCCGAACGCCGCTCCGGGCCATCGTTCGGACTCGGTGTGCGCTCGATCCTCAGAAGGAAATAGATGACCGGCAGTCCGACGACCAGAATGAAGGCGGACGCAATGAACCACATCGACCGCCAACCGACCAGGGGCGCGAGCGCCACAAACGCCAGCGGGAACAACGCCTCGCCGGCCTGATTGCCGAGGCTCGCCAACGACACCGCCCTGCCTCGTTGGGCCGAGAACCAGCGCCCCATCGCGGTCATCGCATTATGCGTCATCATGCCTTGGCCAAAGAGCCGCAGCAGATAGATCGTGGCAAACAGCCAGAGCCAATGCGAGGCAAACCCCATCGACATTGCGGCGACGGCGAGCAATGGGAGCGTGAGCAGGAGAACCACGCGAGCGCTGGCGTGGTCGACGATCCGTCCAAGCTGAGGCAGCGTCAGAGCACTCAGCAGAGTCGCGCCCATGTAGATGGAGCCGAAGGCGCCATGGCTGAGGCCGAATTCCCGCCGGATGTCTCCGGCCGAGAGCGATATGAAGAAGGTCTGTCCAAAGGACGAAAAGAAGCACAGCAGGAACCCACCTGCCAGCCAGCGGCTGTTTCTGATCAGAAAGGTCGTGAATGGCATGCGGGTCCTGTCTGCGGAAGTCTGCTCAGTGGGCGGTCAGTGCTGCGCCCTCGCTTTTATCATCCACGGCAAAGCGGTCTAGCATATGCACGCTTGCCTCGTTGAGGCCGATGACTTCGACGGCCACGCCATGGCGGCGATATTTGAGGACGACCTTGTCGAGGCCGCCAACGGCGGTGATATCCCAGAGATGCGCCTCGCTGACGTCAGTGACCACTTTCTCCAGCGGCTCGGAGAATCGGAGGCCGCGACAAAGGCCTCGGTCGAGGCGAAGAAGATCTGGCCGTCGACATGATAGGTGCGCAGCTTGCCGCCCTGATCGAGCCTCGAGCGGACATGGAAGAGGCGAGCGACCTTGCCGGCGAAGAATACGCCCGACAGAAGGACGCCGACCAATACGCCCTTCGCGAGATCGTGCGTTCCGACGGTGGTGACGACCGTTGCCAGCATCACCACGGAGGAGGGCAGGGGATTGCGCCCGAGATCGAGGATCGAGCGCCAGGAGAAGGTGCCGATCGGCACCATGATCATCACCGCCACGAGCGCGGCCATCGGAATGATAAGGACAAGGTCGTCGAGAACGAGGATGAGGAAGAGCAGGAAGGCGCCGGCGACGAAAGTCGATAGCCGGCCGCGGCCGCCGGAGGTGACGTTGATGACAGACTGCCCGATCATGGCGCAGCCGCCCATGCCCCCGATGTGACCGGACGCGATGTTGCTCGCGCCCTAGCCGATGCATTCCCGGCTCTTGTTGCTCGTTGTGTCGGTCATGTCGTCGACGATCTGGGCCGTCAGGAGCGATTCAAGCAGTCCGACGGCGGCGAGCGCGACGGAATAGGGGAAGATGATCTGCAGCGTCTCGAAGGTCAGCGGCACCTGCGGCAGGGCCAGGATCGGGAGGCTGGAGGGCAGTTCTCCGAGGTCACCGACGGTGGGGATGTCCATGCCGGTCCAATAAGCAATGCCGGTGAGGACGGCGATCGCGACGAGCGGCGAGGGAACCGCCTTCGTGACGTAGGGGGGAGATAGATGATCGCGAGGCCTGCGGCGATCATCACATAGGTCACCTGCGGCACGCCGATCAGTTATCAGGATCGCCAGCGCATTGACGAAGCCGGTGATGACCGAACGCGAGACGAAGCGCATCACCCGGCGGAGCTTCAGGAAGCCGGCTGCGATCTGGATGAGCCCCATCAGCAGGGTCGCGGCAAAGAGATATTGGAGGCCGTGATCCCTGACGAGAGTCACCATCAGGACGGCGGTGGCGGCCGTCGCCGCGGAAATCATGCCCGGCCTGCCGCCGGCGAAGGCGGAGACGCAGGCGATGGCGAAGGAAGCAAAGAGGCCGACCTTCGGGTCGACGCCGGCGATTACGGAGAAGCCGATGGCTTCCGGGATAAGGGCAAGCGCCACGACGATGCCCGAAAGGACGTCGCCGCGGATGTTGGAGAACCATTCGCGTTTGTAGCTCGCAATTGTCGTTTTGATAATTTTTCTTCGCAAGAGTAGCGCACCAGGCCGGCGAGAGGGTCCGGCTTGTCAAGGTTTGATGCTGTTGCGTTGTCTGGCGGATCGGCGGCCAGAAGAGCCACCCGGAGTTTCACCGGGTCGGGGGTGAGTGGGGCCGTGATAGGAAAACGAATGGCCGGAGACAACCATCCATTGTGCACTGCCGCAAGATTGTGGCATTGAGATCTCGGGCTAATCGAACTCTCCTCATGCGTCGTAGGTTACCATCGCTCGGAAAGGCCCTTCGGACAGTTTGGTGTCCGCTTTGAACGCCAGCACCGGACACCGGATCACTGCCGGCGGATGACCCCAGTGGGTCGAACCGAGCCGTTCTTCACGAGCCCCGTGCATGGCTTGTTGCGAAGGATGTCCACCGTTCTGGGCCAGGAAGATCGCGTAATGTATCGAAGGAATGCGTTTTGCTGAACGCGGAAGGCGCGCAGACTTCCCTCATACGGTCATACGGACGGCAGTCAACACAGAGTCTTTCTGCCGGACTCTTGCAAGGATCCACTGGATGGGCGGCATTGTCGCAGAGGTGGACGGTTCAGATCTCTTGTCTGTCTTCGATAAAAGACTTCCAATTGAGCCCGCCGCCCAAGCTGGGCAAGGTGGAACTGGCCACCATGTCAACTGGACTTCTAATGGTGTGAGCCGTCGGTCGCGGGTACGGTGAATTTCACAAGCTTTCCGCCGAGCACTTCGTGTTCTGGCGTGGCCATTTCGATGAGCACTTTGTGTTCGCCTGGCGGCAGCCCTGTCAGGACGATTGCGCCGGTCCCGCCTGCATCGGCCCACCGCCATGGCAGATCATCGATGCTCACATGGAGGTGCCCAGCGCGCGGGGAGACATCGGTCGCGCCAGCGCCGAAGACGGGCAGGATGCGGAAGTTCTCGGCGCGATAGGGAATGATCGCCACACCTCTGGTAATCAGCGGTCTCACAAGGGGCTGATCCACGAAGAGTCTGGGTGCAGGCTCGTTCTTGATCGGCAGGAACTGTGTGGCTGCATGTTGCGGCGGTTGCGCGTGGAGGGGTGTGCCCGCGGCGAGCAGGAAAGCGGCCGTTGCGAGGGCTGTTGCAAACGTGGTCATGACAATAAACCCGTGGTAGTCGTGCCGGTCACGACCGAAATATCTCTGGACGCCGGCGCGGTGTTAAGCTGGAGGGCCTTGATCGGGCACCTGTCAAACGACGTTGAGTTCGACGGCGATGTTGCCGCGGGTGGCCTTGGAATAGGGGCAGAGCTCGTGGGCGCGCTCGACCAAAGACTTGCGAGGCCTGCCTCGATGCCCGGCAGCTTCGCATTCAGCCGTGCCTGCAGCACATAGCCATCGTCATTCAAGAACAGGTCGATCTCGGCATTTATCGCAGCGGCGGCGGGCACGCGGAGCTGGCGCTCAGCAGCCGCCTTTCCGATTGCGCCCAGGAAACAGGCGGACCAGCCCGCCGCGAAGAGCTGCTCTGGATTGGTGCCCAGGCCCGAAGAGCCTGCCGGCGTCAGTTTGATATCGAGACGCCCGTCGGAACTGCGAGACGCGCCGTCGCGGCCGCCCGTGGTGTTGGTGTTGCCAGTGTAGATGACTTTCGACATTGAGATGTACCCTGTTGATTTTCAGCCGGCGAGATAGCGGGCTGCTGGCCTGTTGGTAGACAGATTTCCGGCCATGGCCTGCCGGGCGGCTTCGTAGACGTCCCACTGCGTGACATCGTGCAGGCTGGGTATGGTGACGAACTCTTTCCGGGAAAGCCCCAGAAGCGCCGCATCGACCAGGGCATCGGCCGGCATCACAATTTCCTCGGGCAGGTGGGCGACGGGCAGACCGGCGGCGTCCCAGAAGTCGGTGGCGGTAGCTCCGGGAAGGACGACCTGAACGTGGACATTGCTACCCTCTAGCTCCTGCCGGAGGCTCTGACTGAAGGCGAGGACAAACGCCTTGCTGCCGCCATAGACCCCGTTCAGCCTTTCGGGCGTGATCGCCACGACCGATGCGATATTGACGATCGTTCCCCGCCCGCGCGCTACGAAGCCGGGGACGGCGGCGTGGGTCAACCGCGTCAGCGCCTCGACATTGAGTGCGATCATCGCGCTCATCGCGTTGGCGTCGGATCGAAGCAACGGCGCGGTCGCTCCCACGCCTGCATTGTTGATCAGTACGGTGATCTCGGCGTTGTCAGCGATCAGGCTGGCGACGCGATTGACGTCACCGGTCAATGTCAGGTCGGCAGTGATGGTCTCGATGGTGCGGCCTGTCTGTTCGCGGATCGAACGCGCGATCCGCTCCAACCGCTCGGCACTTCGGGCGACGAGCACCAGGTCGTAGCCCTGCCGGGCAAGGCGATCGGCATAGAGAGCGCCGATGCCGCTCGAAGCCCCAGTAATGACGGCCGTTCCCAATGTCTCAGGCATGGCATTTCCTTTCAAGTTTGGTGGACGCCGCCCCGACCAATGCGATTGTGGGCTGCGATGGCGGGAAATATGAGCTTGGGAAAACTTGCCCGGTAGCGGGCGAAAACGAGAGTGAGCCTCTCGTTTTGGATCAGCGACGCTTCAGGTAGCGAGTCGCGGGATCGCCGTGACGATGTCGAAAAGCAGTGCGTGTTGGGCAGTTTCGGCTTCCAAGGAAGCGCGCGAGCGCGCCGGGGCGTTCGGCCCGCAGTGAGAGCAGCACGAGATCGTACCCGCGGCCTACGAGGCGGTCGGCCTAGACCAGGCCGATCGCACAGGACGCATCGGGGATCAGAGCGTTGGGGCGCCGTCACGACATGACGGGTGTCCTTTCGCGGTCGGATCCAACGGTTTCTTCCCCCTTGAGAACTTACGGGATTCAAGAGGCTGCCTCTCGGGTTTCCCGGCTACCGCTGCTGCCGAAGTCGCGCGACCTTCGAAGACACAATCCGGGATCGTAACCGCCAAGGCGATCCCTGTTTCACCTCGAACCGGGAGACCGACATGGACACGCATTTCAAACGCAAGATCGCCTTCGCCCTGTCGATGGGTGTCGTAACGACAGGATTGATCTCTTTCACGTTGCTCGCGCTCAATCTGGGCTTCTCAAGCGGGTTCGTCCTGACATGGCTCCGGTCGTGGAGCATCGCCTATCTCATCGTTATCCCCGTCATCCTGCTGGTCGGCCCGCGCCTCCAGGTGCAGATCGACCGGGTTGTCCGTTGAAGTGAGACCCGGCTGGAGCTACCGACATGACAATGGCCAATTTTCGACGGCTGTTTGCCGCCGCAGCGGTGTTTTTCTCGATCGCAACCGTGACACATGCCGAGATCAGCTCGCATCAACCGAGGGCGAGTATCAGCTTCATTCAGATCGACCACGACATCTAACTGAGAAGGCCGGTAGTCCATTGTATCGACCCGAAGGGGTGCTCTTCCTGCATCGCTTCACTCTCGCCGACGATTACGAGGTCCACGCTTTCGATTGGCCCGGCTTCCGTTTGTCGTCGCGGCCGACGACCGACACTGGCTATTGCCCGCATCTCCCGGATTTGGAGAGGACGGTCGAGGAGGTGTGCGCTTCATTCCGGTGACGGCGCATCGCAATAATTGCTGCAAGCCGCGCGAAGCCGGGGGAGCGTCCAATCGATGAAGGTACGCACTTTGAGAGCGATCAACCCCTGACGCGAGTAGACGATGTGGATCGGCTTGGGCCTACCGCCGTAGTCCCCCAAGATCTGCACGAGCGCGCCCGAGGACACTTCCTCCGGAACCTGATAGTCGAAGAGGCGGGCGATCCCGGCTCCATTTCGCGCGGCTGCGACGCAACTGGCCGCAGTGTTGACCTCGATCCGGCTGCGTGGCATCGCCTCGACAGAATTGCCGTCGACCTCGAAACTCCAGAAGAACGACCGGTTATGAAACATGATTCCGTCATGATTGGTGAGCTCGGTGGGATGTTGGGGAACGCCATGCCGTTCCAGATAGGCCGGGCTTGCGCAGGTCAACAGGCGGAACTCGCCGGCCTTGACGGCGTAGAGCGAACTGTCGGCCAATTCGCCAAGTCGGATGGCGACGTCGACCTTCTCGTTGGCGAGATGAACAGAACGGTCGAGGGACAGGAGGTTCAAAGTCACCTCCGGATGCTCGTTCATGAAGTCGAGTGCGATCGGCAGAACGTACCGGTGGCCAAATTCGATCGGCATCGTGATGGTGAGCAGTCCCCGTGGCGTTTGATATTCGCCGGAGGCCCGGCGTTCGACTTCCTCCAGATCGGCGATGATCTTGCGTGCCGCATCGACATAGTCGCGACCGGCGTCGGTAAGCTGCAGGTTGCGGCTTGTTCGGATGATGAGGTTTGCGCCGAGATATCGCTCCAGATCGGCGACCTTGCGGCTGACGCTCGGCAACGGCGCATTCAGCTTCCGACTGCCCGCCGACAAGCTCCCGGCGTCAACCACCGCAAGCAGAACCCGCATTGCATCAAGCCGATCCATAACGTCCCTACGAGTGGAAGCCTCGATGTTGAGGATATGAGAAATCAGTTCTGCTGAATAGGAGCAGCCGTCTGGTGAATCGTATCTGGGTCATGGTCCGATGAGTGCGTATCGAGAGGGTGGTTCTCATTTTCGCTGAGTACCGCCACAGGCTTGCGGTCGGTAATTTTCCTCATTCGCTCAAGGATCTCGCTTGATTGCTAACGAAAGCAGTCAGCGTCACCGCAATCAAATTCCAGTGACGCAAACTCAAAGGGATGCTCCTATGAACAGGGTCATGTTGGCGTGTCAGCCGCTCTCTTTGCGGCCTTTGCCTTTTCGCTCAACTTCGTTGTGCCCTTTATCATCGGTGACTATTCCACCTTTGATTTTGCGCTGGTCCGGCACGTCGTTTCTTCGCTCGTCGGGCTTTACATCCTGGCTTCCGAAAAGGGCGTCATGCGCCACCTCACGCTTGGAAACTGCCTGCAAGCCGTCTGGCTCGCTTTCGTCGGATATGTCGGCTACTTCCTGACAGTGACAGGAGCGGCCATCTTTGCCGGCCCAGTCATCGCTCCCGCATTTCTGGGTCTCGTCCCGATTGTATTGATGGTCATCGGTAATCAACGCCAGGGATCAATGCCATGGCGATTCCTTATGATGCCTTTGGCGCTGGTGCTGGTCGGCCTCGTTCTTGTCAATGGCACGGCATTCACGGCCGAAGGATTGAACTCTGTCCAATCAGTGTGGATTGGCGTGCCGCTATCGCTCGCTGCCGTGGGCCTTTGGGTCTGTTTCGCCCTTATCAATCAGGCTGCACTCGCCGCCCGACCAGAAATGCCCTCCGGTGTGTGGTCAGCGCTGATACTGGTCGGAGGCGGCGTCTTGATGCTGGCGTTTTATCCCGTCGGTGCCGCGATGGACCTCTTCCGGCTTCCAACGTTGGGGTTCGGCTGGAGTGCCGCCGGCAGCCTATATGCTTGGGGTGTGTCCCTCGCGCTGCTGGCAACCGTAGGCGGGGTCTGGGCGTGGAACATTGCCGCCCGGAGCCTGCCGGTTGCCTTGGCCGCGCAATTGATCGTCTCGGAAACTGCCTTTGGTGTCATCGGAGGACTTGTCGTCCATGCCCGCTGGCCAACCCCGATCGAAGTGGCCGGGGTGGTTGTGCTGATCGCCGGCGTCGTTCTGTCAGTGCGGATTTTCCACGATCGCCAATTCGCATCGGGGAAGATATCGCTTGCGCACGAGTGACCTGCTACGCGCAGGATCAATGACAGGCACTGGATCGGAGGTGAAAACACAACCAACGCAGCGCCCAAATCGCCCCGAAGCTGCCACCAAGAGCGACAAATGCAGGGTCGACAGTTCGATCCATTCAGGCGAGGGGTGGGAGTCGACAACCCGGACAGGGCGCATCTTGCCGGCTTCCGATGATCTCAGTCAGCTCATGAGCGGAAGCGGTGGGCAACTTGCTGAGTGACAGCAATGCGCGCCAGAAGCCGATTCTTCCAAAGAGCGGAACGCAAGAAATTCCAAACAGGAGCCGCTTTTGTGCGTTCATCGTCGTCGAGACGCGCCGAGACATGCTCGGCCCAAGAGATCATCGAAGTTGGTGCTATCGTCCTGTCACTGGGCACCTTACTTCACAACCGTTCTTATCTTCGCCACTGGCTCGAGCGTTGACCGGACACTTGCCGGCGATTTCGGCGATCTTCCCGCGAAGCTCCTCCGAGACATCGCTATCAATGGAAATGACGCGTTCGAAACGATCGATCCTGCCGCTGCGGCCACGTTCCAGTTCGGTGCACTCCTCGCAATCCTTCGCATGGATTTTGGTGTGCGAGACGTCAACGCCGATGCGCCCGAGGGCCAGCTGCTTGTGACAGGCATAGAGGCGCAGCGTCATAGCGGTGCAGGCGCCAAGCGCAATAGCAAGGAAGTCGTAGAGCGATGGTCCGAAATCGAGACCGCATTTTGAACCTTGCCTTCGCCCGTTTCCCTCACGCGCAAATGTTCGATCGGACCCGCGCCTTGCGGCGTGTCGGCGGCAAGATAGCGTGTCAGCCATTCCGAAATCATCCGTCCGGCAAAGGCCGCGTCCTCAGGGTCGGTGAGCAGGTAGTCGGCCTTGTCCCAGCGAGATGAAGCTTTTCGGATGCCTGGCCGCGACGAAGATCTCGGTGGCGTTCTCGATCTCGACCGTATGGCCCAGCGGCGCGTGAAGGACGAGGAGCGGCATTTTCAGCCTCCCAACCGCATCCTTAAAGCGGTGCGCACGCGTATCCTCGACAAATTGCCTTCTGATAAGGAACGTGCGCCCGGAGATCGACGTCGGCCTTACCGTTCTTGTCGATGTCCTCGAGGCTCGCTCCGAGGTTCTTCAACACGTGGCCGACATCGGCCGGCGCGCCGAGGTGGCTACGGCGCGCACTTCCGGAATGTCCCGGTGACGGCCAGGACCGCTGCGCCGCCGAGCGAGTGGCCGATCAGCACCGCGGGTGCCTGATAATGGTGGCGTAAATAGTCCGCGGCTGAAAGAAGGTCCGCAACGTTGGAGGAGAAGTTCGTCGAGGCAAATTCGCCTTCGCTCGATCCCAGCGCCGTGAAATCAAAACGCAGGACAGCGATGCCTTCACGCGCAAGCTCCGCTGCAATCCGTTGCGCTGCCGCCAGATCCTTGGAACAGGTGAAGCAATGGGCAAAAAGCGCGTAGGCGCGCAATGGCCCATTTGGCAGATCAAGGCGGCGCTAAGCGCCGCGCCGGAATGACGGAAAATTGGAGCCGTTGCGTATTGAATGCCATGGTTACGACCCTCCGCTGCAGATAAGTATTCTACATCTGCAACGGCTGCTGCCTAGGCGGAAGTCGTCAACGCTCGAGTTGCTGGTCAGCGTAGCTCGCGCAGCGCAGCCTGGCAGGGGTGTCGACTGCTCGACCTGCTTTTCCGAGGAGCCCGGAGTATCCGCAACGCCCCTCGGAGTTGCTTTAGGTCGCGAAAATCTCCGGCCGTTTACTCGGCCGCCGACCGCCGGGGCAGCACCCAGTTGGGGCGCGGGAAGTGGCAGGTGTAGCCGTTGGGGTAGCGCTCCAGGTAGTCCTGGTGCTCGGGCTCTGCCTGCCAGAAGTCTCCAACGGGCTCGACTTCGGTCACAACCTTTCCCGGCCAGAGGCCTGACGCGTCAACGTCCGCGATCGTCTCCTCGGCTATCCGCTTCTGCTCTTCGTCGACGTAGTAGATAGCCGAGCGGTAGGAAGCGCCGATGTCGTTGCCCTGCCGATTTCTCGTGGTCGGATCGTGGATCTGGAAAAAAAGCTCCAGAATTCGCCGGTAGCTGATCGTCCCGGGATCGAAGATGATCTCGATGCCCTCGGCGTGAGTGCCGTGATTGCGGTATGTCGCGTTCGGCACGTCGCCGCCGGTGTAGCCTACGCGGGTCGCTATGATGCCCGGGAGTTTGCGGATCAAATCCTGCATCCCCCAGAAGCAGCCACCAGCCAAAACAGCTCTGTCAGGTCTTTCACTCATCTAGATATCCTCTACCTGGTTGATATAGGCGCCGTAGCCCTCGGCCTCCATTTCCTCGCGCGGAATGAAGCGGAGTGCGGCGGAATTGATGCAGTAACGTAGTCCGCCCCGGTCTTCAGGGCCGTCGGGAAACACATGGCCGAGATGGCTATCGCCATGCACCGAGCGGACCTCGGTGCGGATCATGCCATGCGAGTTATCCCTGAGTTCGTTGACGTTTGCCGGTACGATCGGCTTGGTGAAACTCGGCCAGCCGCAGCCGGAATCGAATTTGTCGGCCGAGGCGAACAGTGGTTCGCCGGATACGATGTCGACATAGACACCCGGCTCCTTGTTGTCATTATACTCCCCGGTGAAGGGGCGTTCGGTGCCGTTTTGCTGGGTCACCCGATACTGCTCAGGCGTCAGCTTCCGGACCGCATCGTCGGTCTTTCTGTAGGTCATTGCCCGTATCTCCTTTCCTGCACTGTTGCCTGAATATGGCGAGCGGCGATGAGTTTTCCCAATATCGGATGTGCATAGATTCCATAGCCGAGCGATAGGCGCACCCGCTCACGACCAGTCGTGCCGGGCCGCCAGCTGCGCGATTTTGCGGATCTCGAGCGGTGTGCCGGAACCAGAAACCGTCACAAGTACCAGTTCGCGCGCTAGGGAAATCCCTTCCACCGGACGGGTAACTATGCCCTGCACGACGATGGACCGCTCGGGTATGATGCAGATCGCACGGCCCTCGGCGACGACCTGCTGGACCCAGTCCTCGCGGTCGGCACTGAAGCGCGGCTGCATGACCGCGTCATGGTCCATCAGGTGCTCGGTGATCTCGGTGTGAAACTCGCAGGCCAGCCGGTCGACATAGGGGTAGGCGGCGATCGCCTCGGTGCTGACGACATCCTTGCCTGCCAGGGGATGGCTCTGAGCGCAGGCGAGGAGGAACGGCTCGCGAAAGAGCGGCACGACGTTGAGCTTGGGGTTGGAGCGGGGAGCCCGCGGCAGGACACAGGCGTGATACTTGCCCGAAAGCACTTCGTTAGCGCCTTCGCCAGCCAATAGCTGATGCATGTTGATCTTCACCGAAGGAAGCTCGCCAAGCGCGTCCTCAAAGAACGCGACAAATGCGGCAGGGCCGATGGTCGGGGCGACAGCGATATCGAGGATCCGGCGCCGGCCGAGCACCGTGTTTTCGGAATGCTCGCGCACGTTTCTAAGCGCGAGCTCAATCCGCATGAACTCAGCCTGGACGTCGCGGCCGAGCGCCGTCAGGCGGCTGTCCTTGCCGTCGCGATAGATCAGCGGACTGCCCAAGTCTTCCTCGAGGCGCTGAATTGCCCGCGTGAGACTGGGCTGCGAGACACCGCTTCGACGCGCGGCTTCGGTAAAGTTCAGTGTTTCAGCGAGATTGAGAAAGTATCTGACCTGATTGATGTCCATGGATCGGTCTCGCTTGGGCTTGGATTGAACGGGCCATCATCTCGGCAAGGAAAGACATCGGCGGCTGCCGGATACCGGTTGTCACTCCGGCGCCGTTCGAATGCAAGGGCAGCCGGAAGGCGTAGGGAAAGCACGGACCTCCGCAGTGGTGCGGGCGGGTCCGCGCTTCCCCAAGGGCCCCTCGTTTCGTCGGTGATCCCCCGCACTTATACTTCAGCCATCTCCGCTTCACGCGCCTCGATCGGCCAAGCGACCGAATCGGGTGAATGCTCGGTCAGGAATTTCTCGGCTTCCAGGGCCGCCATACATCCCATGCCGGCGGCACTGATCGCCTGGCGGAATACCGGGTCGATGACATCGCCGGCGGCCTGCACCCCGGGGACGGTTGTTTTGGTCGACCAGGAGCCGACCTTGAGGTAGCCGTCCGCATCCATGTCGAGCTGGCCGCGAAACAACGCGGTTGCCGGATCGTGTCCGATCGCGACGAAAAGGCCGTGCGTCGATAACTCCTTCACCTCGCCCGTCTTCACGTTGCGGATCCGGACGCCGGTTACCGACTTCCTCGGCTCGCGTTCGCCGATAACCTCATCGATGACGTGGTTCCAAATGACGTCAACATTCGGTTTGGACAAAAGGCGGTCCTGCAGGATCGACTCGGCGCGAAAACGATCGCGGCGGTGGACGACCGTCACCTTGGAGGCAAGATTCGACAGATAAAGCGCTTCCTGCACGGCTGTGTTCCCGCCGCCGACAACGACCACTTCCTTGTTTCGATAGAAAAAGCCATCACAGGTTGCGCAAGCGGAGACGCCGAATCCACTGAATGTCTTCTCCGAGGGAAGGCCAAGCCAGCGGGCCTGGGCTCCCGTCGCGATGATGATCGCGTCAGCGATGTACGTGTCGCCGGAGTCACCTTTGAGATGGAACGGGCGCTTTGAGAGATCTACAGAGGTGATGATATCGTACACCACCTCGGTGCCGACATTCTCCGCCTGCTGCCGCATCTGCTCCATGAGCCACGGGCCTTGAACGGGTTCGGCAAAGCCGGGGTAGTTCTCGACATCCGTCGTGATTGTGAGCTGACCGCCCGCCTGCAGCCCCGTCACAAGGAGCGGTTTCAGGTTGGCGCGGGCAGCGTAGATGGCGGCGGTATAACCAGCCGGTCCGGCCCCGATGATCAGGACCCTGGCACGATGCGTGTTCATGAGGTGATCTCCTTCTGTGCGTCACAGTCTGGGATCAGCCGTGACGCAGTCTCGGGGGTTCATTGGTCGTATTGCCGGCGCGCGACGACGTCGATTTCGTTGCGGGCAATGCCGACATCATCGAGCAAGTGGTCGTTCAATTGCGTGAACGCGCGAAGGGTCTGGCGATAGCGCTGGTGGGCGCGGATCTTAGACAGAACAAAAGTCAAATACATGGGACGTTCCTTTCGTTGAACCGACCGGCACGGCCGATCTGGGGATGGTGGTTTCGTTCAATGCAATTTAGGAATGCGGGCGGAGGCGGGGCTCCGCCGTCGTTTTCGGTCATGCCCTGGTTGAGCGGAGCGCCGCGAGCGAGTCGACGGCAATCCAGAGGGAAAGGGCGAGCAGGCCGATATCCTTGAGCAGAAACTGGCCGGGAGCGACCGAAATCGCTGGAAAACCGAGCTCCGGCACGGACACTCCCGGGGTCGTCACCATGAAGCTGAGCGTGGTTGCGAACAGCCCGGCGGAGAGCAAGCCGCCGACGAGCGAGTAAACCGGGTTGACGAGCCGTGCCGCTATCAGGGCGCCGATGCTGAGTTCGAGGAGGCCGAGAAGGCTTGAGAAGTCCCTTACGCTGAAGATGGAGTAGGTCCAGCTCAACAGCGGACTGTTGCCGACTAGGCCGGTCAGCCCTTCCGCTTCATAAGCGGTGAACTTCATACCGCCGAACCAGCCATAGATCACGACCAGCGAAATATAGAGGCCAGCCGCGCTGACGGCCCGACCGTGGTGCTCGGCCGCATCGAGGAAAGCGGCGCGAGTCTGCGCGCGCCGATGGGCCGCGGCGCTGCGGATGGGAACATGAGGCATTGTCTTCTCCTTGGGTTGTCGCGGTGGGCGATCCGCCCGACTGACGCGGAGTAACGATACCGATCTGTATCGAACGAGAGAAGAGGTATACCGATCTGTATCGTTTCGCAAGAGCGAGCTTCTGAAAGGATCCTGGCCTTGTTCCCCAGGGAACTTCTTTTCCCGGGGGCTGCCGTGGGCCGAAAGGCTGCCCGTTGCAAGGAATGCCTCAGAAAGCCCCTTGTATTTGTTTTCCGTGACCGGTATGAAAAGATACAGACCTGTTACGCATTGCGAGGACGATAATGCGCCGTTCGGAAATTCGGGAACACCTGCTCGAAACCGCACTGCGGCTGTTCAACCAGCACGGCTATCACGCGACGGGCGTCGACCTGATCATCGCCGATGCGGGGGTGGCCAAGACGACGCTTTACCGGCACTTCGAAAACAAGGAAGACTTGATCCTGGCCGCGCTCGAGAGGCGCGACGAGGAGGACCGCAATGCCATGCGTGCCTTTGTCGAGCAGCATGCGAGCGATCCGGTCGAACGCCTTCTGACGACGTTCGATTTCCTCGAAACCACGGTCCGCGACAAGCAGTTCCGCGGCTGCATGTTCATGAGCGCGGCGGGAGAACACAAGGACACGGTCGATCCCGTGTTTCGCGCTTCCTTGATGCACAAGCGCTTGGCGCTCGCCTATTTGGAGGAACTCGCCCATGCGGCGCGGTTTGCCGAGCCGAAGCGGATCGCGGCCGAGATCAACCTCCTGCACGAGGGGGCGGTCGCCGTTGCGCAAATCACCCGCGTCGCCGAGCCCGTCCGGCAGGCCAAACGTATGGCGCACCAATTGCTCGTGGCGGCAGAACGGTTGACGCCGCCGACCCGGGGAGGGGATGGCGGTAATCGAATGCACGGGTGAAACTTGATCCCCGAACGCCCGCCGCGGCGCGGCATGGTGCACGGCTCAGGCGGATCTCTTCCTGGGTGACCCGCATCATATTTAAGGTCTTCCGCGAAGGTTCACCGGCCTAGCGGCCCCTGAGTGCGAGTTCGACGATTGGCTGCTACTGATCTCGAGTATAGCCGTGGGGAACAACACAGTTATCGCGGCAGCCTCGACTCAGAACAGCGCATAATCCGACAGCTCGATTGTGACGGCGTTGAAATTGCGGTCGAGAGTGCCATCCGGCTTGAGTGCGTACACGCTACGGCGAGTCGGGTATTTCAGTCCGTCTACGT
>JAPSJG010000281.1 GCA_031178305.1 Sinorhizobium sp. | reverse complement strand
CGGCTGGATGAATGTCGTGAGCGGCACCGGCCTCAAGGCGCGCGATCGGTAAGACCGTCAGCTCCCTCCTGTTCGGCGCAATGCGCACAGCAGTAAATGATGTCGTCCTGCTCGACTCCATGCCCGATGATCCGGACGCCGCAATGCGGGCATGTCGGAGCGAGTTTCTGGATCGCGCACTCGAAACTATCGAAAGTGTAGGTTTCATCCCCCAGATTCACCTGGAAGGCCTTATCATAGTCGTTACCGCACTGGTCGCATCTGGCCATGGCTGTATCCTCCTGTTCAGTCGGACCAACCTCGCGCGCAGCGATAGGTTCCGATGTAGTTCCGGCTCAAGCCTGGCGCTCGATCATGTGGACGACTGCCTCGATGCCGCGCGATTGGATGCCCAGTTCTGCCAAGCCCGGCAGATCGTTTGCCGCGACATTGTCACGACGCATGAGATCGACTTGGTTGCGCGTCAGGGGAACGGCTGGAAGAGATTCCGCAGCAGTCGCCAACATGCTCCACACCGCGAATGGCACGGGCATCAGCCTGATCCGCACCTTGAGTTGAGTGGCGACCTCCCGAACGAGTTCGCGATACGAATAAATGCGCGGACCGGCGCACTCGAAGATCGAAGCATCCGTGGCATATTTCCCCGCGGCCAAGCGGCTCACGGCTTCCGCCACGTCCTCGACATAAACCGGTTGCAGCCGAGTGCGGCCTTCGCCGAACAGCGGATAGATCGGGAGGATCTGCACCAGCCGCGCGATCGTTGTGATGAACGCGTCGTCGGGTCCCGTCATGACAGCGGGCCGGACGATCACCGCGCCTGGAAACGCCGCCTTCACCACCTCCTCGCCGCGGCCTCGGGCCCGGATGTAGCTCGAACGGGATTTTGGATCCGATCCAATGCCCGAAATCTGGACGAATATCTCGACGCCTGCATCCCGCGAAGCGGCCGCCAGATCGGCAGCGGCTTCTACATGGACACGCTCGAAAGTCTGTCCACCGCGTTCAACATAAAGGCTGATCGCATTCACTACCGCGCGTGATCCGGCCACGGCAGCGGCGATCGAGGATGGATCCAATATGTCCGCCTTGATCTGCCGAGATGGCCTCTTACCGGACGAGTCGTTCAACTTGTTCTCGCGCGGGTGACGCGAGACCGCACGTACATCAACAGACTTGTCCAGAAGCCTGCTCACGATCCGCCGCCCGAGGAAGCCCGTCCCGCCGAACACGGTCACCATGTTTTTGCCGGCTAGATTATTTCGCGCAGGTTGGTTAGCCATTGTGCTCTCTAAGAACCCTCATGAAACGTTTCCAACTGACATCCGTTCCGCGAGGTCCGATCGCGCCTCAGGGTAATGGCGTCGATGACTGTAGGGCAGGCGGCCGCTTCGGGGGCAAAAGCAGCCAGCCATCGGAAGGCTTGAAGACTTCGCCGTTGCTCATGAAGAAGGCAATCACGATTTTGCTTTCTTTTTAGGCAAACATCAATTAAATGATTAATGTTCGATGCGAAATTCCTCCCCGCGCATCGCTGGACTGCGCCTCAGTCGGCAGCGTCCGATCTAACCTGTCCCTGTTATCAGCGACAGGTTTTCTTTTCACAAGAAACACTAAAATGCCGGCGCCAGGACGCGGCCGTCCGGTCGCAGCCTGTCTCCTTAAATCGACCTCGATTTAAGAACTGCAGCAATTCAAAGTGCTACAGCGACCTTGCGCGTCTGATAAGCGCGGCGCTTTAGGTGGGCCAGAGGCAAATGCCCTTTGACGTCGGTCAATGCCTCTCTGAGCGCCGGTTGTAGCTTTTCATGCTCCGCTCCCACAACGGCAAGCCAACGGTTCGCCTCACCCTTTCCGAATGGCTGGGCGGGCATATCTCTATTGGCGACGCGGTTCGTCAGCTGGCATGCCGCCGGCGCTGTGCCGAGAGTGGCGAGCCGTTCTGACGGCTCTCGTTTCTACAGGAAGGCGAGGATCATGCCGCCTAATGCAGAAAGGCCGCCAGCTCATGAAAAGGCAGACGAGGGGAAGGACGACTCGGTCCGGAAAGGGGAGCCCTATCGTCAGAGTATCGAGCAGGTGGCTGCCGCACACGAAACGGACCCGGAGCGCGGGCTGAGCGCCGAGGAGGCCGCAAGGCGGCTCTCCCGCTTCGGGCGCAACGAATTGACAGAGGAGAAGCCGCCCTCGCGCTGGCGGCAATTTCTCTCACAATTCAACGACGTTCTGGTGCTGCTGCTGATCGCGGCGGCGTTGATTTCCGGCTTGCTGTGGCTGGTTGAACCGGACACGCATCTGCCCTACGAGGCAATTGCGATCCTTGCCATCGTGTTCCTCAACGCCGCCATCGGCTATCTGCAGGAGGCGCGAGCGGCCCGGGCGGTTTCTGCCCTACGGCAGATGACGGCCATTCAATCGACGATACTTCGCGACGGGCAGCAACAGGAAATTGCCGTTGCCGAACTTGTGCCGGGAGACGTCATTCTGCTCGAGGAAGGCGACGCCGTCTCGGCGGATGCGCGGCTGGTGGAGGCTGCGGGCCTTCGCGCATCCGAGGCGGCCCTGACGGGAGAAAGCCAGCCGGTAGCCAAGAACGCCGAGCCGCTCGCACAAGCGGCTGCGCTCGGCGACCGCGGCAACATGGTGTTCAGCGGGACCACGCTGACCTATGGGCGTGGGCGGGCGATCGTCACGGCCACGGGCATGCGGACGGAGATGGGGCGGATCGCCGGCCTGCTCCAGGCGACGCCGGCCGAGAGGACGCCGCTTCAGCGCGAGCTCGATCGGGTTGGCCGCCTTCTCGGTGCGGCGGTGGTCGCCATCGCTACCGTCATCATCGCGATGATCCTGCTCATCGAAGAGATCAACGGGCTCGCCGCTCTGTTCGATGTCCTGATCTTCGGCGTTGCAATCGCGGTTGCCGCAGTGCCGGAAGGGCTTCCGGCGATCATCACGGCTGTGCTGGCGGTCGGGGTGCAGCGCATGGCGGCGCGCAATGCGATCATCCGGCACCTGGCGGCGGTCGAGACGCTCGGCTCCGCCGACGTGATCGCCTCCGACAAGACAGGTACGCTGACCCGCAATGAAATGACGGTCCGCCGGGTGGTGACGGCGAGTGGTGAAGTCGAATTCGAAGGGACGGGCTATGCACCGGAAGGCGCAATGCACCGGCGCGGTGGCGAGGCTGTCGAGGGAGAACTGAAAGAGGAGGTGCTGCTTGCATTGGCCGCCGGCGCTCGCGCCAACAATGCGCGGCTCGAGGAAGAGGAAGGGCGATGGATGGTCAAGGGCGATCCAACCGAGGGAGCGCTCGTAGTCGCCGCATGCAAGGCGGGTCTTGGCGAGAGGATCGCAGACCGTTTCGAGCGGGTGCAGGAAATCCCCTTCTCCTCCGAACGGAAGCTGATGAGCACGATCCATGAGAATGGCGAGGCCACCTCGCTTCGCCTCTTCACGAAAGGGGCGCCGGAAGTCCTCTTGTCGCGCTCAACGCGGGAGCTGGTCGGCTCGGAGCCTCGGCCGCTTTCCGAGGAACGGCGCTCGCAGATCCAGTCCGCCAACGAAGAACTCGCGGGGCAGGCGCTGAGAACGCTTGCGACGGGCTATCGTCCGCTGCCTTCCGTACAGCCGGGCGCAGCGGACGGCAGATCGGCGGAACGGGACCTCATCTTCCTCGGCCTCATCGGCATCATGGATCCGCCGCGCGAGGAGGCGAAGCGCGCCGTCGCGCGCGCCAGGTCGGCCGGCATCCGGCCGGTCATGATCACGGGCGACCATCCCCGCACCGCGGCCGTCATCGCGCGCGAACTCGGCATCAGCGAGGACGAGCATGCCGTGACCGGGACGGAGCTCGAGGCGATGTCCGATGAGGAACTCGAACAACTCGTCGCGGAAACCTCCGTCTTTGCCCGCGTCGACCCGGAGCACAAGCTGCGCATCGTCCAGGCCTTTCGGCGCGCCGGCCTGACCGTCGCCATGACGGGCGACGGGGTCAATGACGCGCCGGCGCTCAAGACCTCGGATATCGGCATAGCCATGGGCATTGCCGGCACGGATGTTTCCAAGGAAGCCTCCGACATGGTCCTGGCAGACGACAATTTCGCAACGATCGTTGCTGCCGTCGAGGAGGGACGCACCATCTTCGCCAATATCCAAAAGTTCCTGCGCTACCTGCTTTCCTCGAACATAGGCGAGGTGACGACCATGTTCTTCGGCGTGCTCCTGGCCGACGCGATCGGGCTCCGGGCGGCGGGAAGCGGCGGAATCGTGCTTCCGCTGCTCGCCACCCAGATCCTCTGGATCAACCTGGTTACGGATGGCGCGCCCGCCCTGGCGCTCGGGGGCGATCCGGCTGATCCCAATGCGATGAAAAGGCCGCCCCGCCCGCGCGATGAGGGTGCGGTCACGGCGCGCATGTGGATGGGGATCGCCTTCGTCGGCGCCATCATGGCGGCAGGTACCATCCTCGTCCTCGATGCCTCGCTGCCGGGCGGCTTCATCGAGGGCTCCGGCACGCTTCACTACGGCCGGACCATGGCCTTCACCACCTTGATGCTGTTCCAGCTCTTCAACGTCTTCAACGCGCGCTCGGACGACCAGAGCGCCTTTGTCAGCTTGTTCGCCAATCGATGGCTTTGGGCCGCGCTGTGCCTCTCGCTCGGCTTGCATGCCGCTGTCATCTACGTGCCGTTTCTGCAGACGGCGTTCTCCACCGTTGCGATCGGCATCGGCGACTGGGCGCTTTGCGCTGCAGCGGCGAGTAGCGTGCTGTGGCTGCGCGAGATCGAGAAGTTCCTTTCGCGCCGGCTGGCCGACCGACATCGGCGCCGCGCAGAGGATGGAATGACCGGCGCCTTTTGAGCGACGAAGCCGCCGTCGATCGGGATATGGTGCTCGGGCGCTCTACCCAGCCTTTGAGCCTTGCTGTGCCTCAAGAAGCGCCGCGGCGATGACGGCTGCGTTTGTCACATGCGCGTTGGCCGCCTCGTAGGCGGCCTTGCCGTCGCCCGCCTTGATCGCGTCGATGATGCGCTGCATCTGTGCCGGCCCTTGTTTGCCGCGGCCTGGCGTCTTGATCGTCATGGAGCGCAGATGATTGATCCTCGCCGTGATCGAATTGACGATGCCCCAGGCGACATGGCGGCCGGACCGCTCGAAGAGTGTTCGGTAGAACTCCGTCGTGGCGCTGAGCACGCCGGAGAGCTCATCGGCGGCATACGCGGCGCGGATCCGCCCAAGAATGCTCTCGAGCTCGTGCACTAGTTTTGGATCCCGCTGCACGGCGCAGGCCTGTGCGGCGATCCCTTCGAGCGCGCCTCTGATCTCGTAGATCTGCCGGGCTTCTTCCGGCGTGGTTTCGGCGACGATAGGCCCCCGGTTCGGCAGGATGCTGACAAGCCCTTCGGATTCCAGGTGCCGGAGCACTTCGCGCACGATCGTTCGGCTCACGCCGAGCTGGTCACAGAGATCGCGTTCCACGAGCCTTTCGCCAGCCTTGAAATGCATGTTGACGATGGCGTCCCGCATTTTTTCCAGCGCAAGCTCCCGAAGCGTCTTTTCCGGGCGAAGAACCCTCATCGGCTGTTCGG
>JAPSJG010000280.1 GCA_031178305.1 Sinorhizobium sp. | reverse complement strand
GCGGAAAGTCCTTTGCACCGCCGTCGCGGCCGTATCCGCTGATGCAGCCCGCCGACTGATGCTCCGGCGAATAGAGCTGGCGAACGTCCGAGCCGAACTCGTCGATAAGACGCAGGAGGACCGCGCGAATCTCCTCCTCGCCAAGACCGCTGACACCGACGAAGAAGTCGTCACCGCCGACATGGCCAAGGAACTTTTCTTCGCCGATGAAGTGGCGCCGCAAGAGCGCGGCGAACAGCGTAATCGAAAGGTCGCCCTTCTGGAAACCGTAGGTATCGTTGAAGGGCTTGAAGTCGTCGAAATCGCAATAGCAGAAGTAGCGTGTCTCATCGCCGTCGAGAATCGCGTGCTGGACATAGTCGCGAATGGCGCGGTTTCCCGGAAGGCCGGTCAACGGGTTCTGCTCCTGCGCCATCTTCAACTGTTTCTCGTTGATGATCTTCAGGAGCGACGCGGTCGAAAGAATGCCGGCATAGCGCATGTTCTCAGTCAGGATGACGCAATCGCTGCCGTCCATTCCGGCAAATATCTTCAACATCTCGTCGGCAGGCGTATCGAGGTCGGCGATCGGCGCAGGCGTGACGAAATGCGATATGCGGCGCTGGTAGATGCGGTTCTTCAGGAGATCGCGGCCGAACGGATGATAGATCATCTCCTTCACGTGATATTCGTGCAGGATGCCGCGCGGCTCGCCATTGGCGTTCAATACCGGAAAGAAGGGCTGTCGCGGGTTTAAGCGGAAATGGTCGAAGACAGCGTCGAGATCGTCACTTTCCTGGACTGCCGGGAGCTGCTCGATCTCCTTGCGGATCAGGATGCTGTCCAGTGTGGACGAACGCCGCCTCGCGCCACCGCCATCGAGATGCGGGTAGGCCGGCTGCAACTCGGCCATGTGCGTTGTCGGACGGGCAATGAAATAGCCCTGCATCAGATCGCAGCCGAGATCGCGGCAAACCAGAAACTCCGCCTCCGTCTCCACGCCTTCGGCAATGACCCGCGTACCGAGCACATGCGCCATGTTGACGGCGTGACGCACGAGATGGCGCTTGCGCGGATCCCGCTCGATGCCGGAGATGAAATGCCGGTCGATCTTCACATAGTCGACGGGCTGGTCGCAAAGCATCTTCAGCCCATTGAAGCCGGCGCCGAAGTCGTCGATCGCCAACTTGAACCCGGCAAGCCGCAACTGCCGGACAAGCGCCGAAAACTCCGGCATCTTGCCGCCGTCGAAGCGCTCCGACAGCTCGAAGCACAACGCGGACGGAGCAATATTGGCGCGCTTGAGATGATTGACGAGCCGTTCGACCGTGTCCCCCTCGACGCCGACAAGTCGTGAATCGAAATTGAGAAACAAGGTGCGGGCGGAAAAATCCGCAAGCGTCGCAAAGGCGGCAACGGCACGGCTGTTGATCAGGTGCTCCAGTGCCAGAAGCTGCCCGGCCGCTTCCGCTTTGTCGAGAAGTTCGAGCGGCGAGGCAAAGCCCAGACGGTCATGTCCGCGCATCAGCGATTCATAGCCGAAGACCACGCCGGTGGTCGCTTCGACGATCGGCTGAAAGGCGTTCTCGATGACGAGCTTGGCAAGCGTGATGATCTGATCGTCGCCGAAGCGACGAAGGATGAGTGTTTCTGCAGGGACGGCGGACATGCCGGACTCCGGGAAGGTATGGGCGGACCGGCAGCAGCATCCACGTCGACCGTCAACGAAGTCTTTCGCCAATGTGAAAGTTTTGTGAAGCGCGCAGGAAGGGACGGCGCCCCGCCATAACGGGGCGTCTTGGTGGTTACATTTCGTCAAAAATAGAACAAGTTAGAGCGGATGCGCTCACATGCGTTCGCGCCTTCGCTCTACGCCTGCCGCATTTGTTGCGACGTTACTGCAAAATGCTTTAGCCTCTGACCAGAACGCCGAAAGCAATCAGCGCGAGCCCCTGCATGACGAGGTCGATCGCCAGTAGCAGCCCGAGGATCCAGAGGCTGTCGGTTGGCCAGCCTGCGGCGATGACGAGGCCTGCGACGAGTGTGATCAGGCCGGCAATGACGATCCAGCCCCAGCCGCCGAGCGGGCTCAGCCGGAATCCGACCCACATGCGGAAAGCGCCGGCGACGATCAGTGCGATTGCCATCAGGAAGGTCAAGATCGATGAAGCAAGGAGCGGATTGAAGAAGGCGAAAAGACCGGCCGCCGCGTAGAAGGCTCCGCTCAGCATCCAGAAGAGGAAGCCTCCCCAGTCCTTGACGCGGAAGGCATGACCGAGGCCGAGCAGTCCGCTGATCAGCATGATAACGCCGACATAGTAGACGGAGGCGGCCGTGGCCACCAGCAGATTGCCGAAGGCGATGCCGCCGGCCATGATCAGGAGGACGCCGAGGGCAACGAACCATGCCCATTTTCCGGCGACGGGGTCCCTGCCGACCGGATCTAACCTGTTGGCCATCTTCAACCTCCAGTCCTGACGTTGCGCGCTTTTTCCCCCGCGATTGAGCCGGATTTACGGGCAAAAAGAAAGGTGATACCCGCAAAGTTTTTTATTGATTGATGAGTCAATCAAAAATAAACTGATGATCGTCAAAGGAGTCGCGGGATGCCAAAAGTCGGAATGGAGCCGGTGCGCCGCAAGGCGCTGGTCGATGCGGCGTTACGCGTGATCGGCGGCCAGGGCACGCTCTCGGTCACCATGTCCGAAATCGCCCGGGATGCGGGTGTCTCGCCGGCGCTCGCGCACCACTATTTCGGCAGCAAGGAGCAATTGCTGATCGCGACGGTCCGCAGCCTGCTTGGCCAGTTGCGCCAGGATGCCGTGACGGCACTTAAGGCCGCGCGAACGCCGCGGGAAAAGGTGAGCGCGCTGATCCGAGTGAGCTTCCGGGCCGATCAGTTCGCGCCGGAGACGGTCGCAGCCTGGCTTGCCTTCTATTCGGAGGCGCAGCGCTCGGAAAACGTTCGCCGGCTGCTCGTCATCTATGCGCGGCGGCTACGTTCCAATCTTCTGGCAAGCCTGAGGGCGCTTTGCCCTCCACACGAGGCGGAACGCATTGCCGAGGGGGCGGCTGCCATGATCGACGGACTTTATATCCGGCAAAGTCTGAAATCGGCGCCGATCAGCATCGAGGCTTCGGTCGCGCTGACGGAGGATTATGTGAACGCGCATCTGCGGGCGAGCGACCGTGAAGATTGCCCCTCATCCTAGCCCTCTCCCCGCACGCGGGGAGAGGGGACTGGAAGGGCGCGGCATATTCCTTCTCTCCGCGCGCGGAGAGAAGGAGGCAGCAGCCGGATGAGGGGCCATCGCCTCGGCCTTGTGAGGCGCAAGAACAGAGAAGCTGAAACGCAAATTCGAATCCAAACGCTATCCCGGGGAGAATAAAATGAGAGCTCAACCGAAAGCCTCGCACTTTATCGACGGCGAATATGTCGAGGACGCCGCCGGCACGGTGATCGAGAGCATCTATCCGGCAACCGGCGAAGTGATCGCGCGGCTGCATGCCGCCACGCCGGCGATCGTGGAAAAGGCGATCGCGGCCGCCAAGCGGGCGCAGCCGGAATGGGCGGCGATGAGCCCGACGGCGCGCGGTCGTATCCTGAAGCGCGCCGCCGAGATCATGCGCGAGCGCAACCGCGAGCTCTCCGAGCTCGAAACGCTCGACACCGGCAAGCCGATCCAGGAAACGATCGTCGCCGATCCCACTTCCGGCGCCGACAGCTTCGAATTCTTCGGCGGCATCGCGGCGGCGGCGCTCAACGGCGATTACATCCCGCTTGGGCAGGACTTCGCCTATACGAAACGCGTGCCGCTCGGCGTCTGCGTCGGCATCGGCGCCTGGAACTACCCGCAGCAGATCGCCTGCTGGAAGGGCGCACCGGCGCTCGTCGCCGGCAATGCGATGGTCTTCAAGCCGTCGGAAAACACGCCGCTCGGTGCGCTGAAGATCGCGGAAATCCTCATTGAAGCAGGTCTGCCCAAGGCCCTCTACAACGTGATCCAGGGCGACCGCTCGACCGGGCCGCTGCTCGTCAACCACCCCGACGTCGCCAAGGTGTCGCTGACGGGATCAGTGCCGACCGGCCGCAAGGTCTACGAGGCGGCCGCGGCAGGGCTTCGCCACGTGACGATGGAGCTTGGCGGCAAGTCGCCGCTGATCGTCTTCGACGACGCCGACCTCGAAAGCGCCATCGGCGGCGCCATGCTCGGCAACTTCTATTCGACCGGCCAGGTCTGCTCCAACGGCACCCGCGTCTTCGTGCAGAAGAAGATCAAGGAACCGTTCCTCAAACGGCTGAAGGAGCGCACGGAGGCAATCGTCATCGGCGATCCGATGGACGAGGCGACGCAGCTCGGGCCGATGGTCTCGAAGGATCAGCGCGCCAAGGTCTTCTCCTATATCGAGAAGGGCCAGGCGGAGGGCGCGCGGCTCTTGACCGGCGGCGGCATTCCGAACCATGTGAGCGGCGAAGGCACCTATATCCAACCGACTGTCTTTGCCGACGTCACAGACGACATGACCATCGCCCGCGAGGAAATCTTCGGGCCGGTGATGTGCGTGCTCGATTTCGACGACGAGGCAGAAGTCATCGCCCGGGCGAATGCCACGGAGTTCGGCCTCTCGGCCGGCGTCTTCACTGCCGACCTCACCCGCGCCCACCGCGTCGTCGACCAGCTCGAAGCCGGCACGCTATGGATCAACACCTACAATCTGTGCCCGGTCGAAATTCCCTTCGGCGGATCGAAGCAATCCGGCTTCGGGCGGGAGAATTCGGTTGCGGCGCTGAACCATTATACCGAGCTCAAGACCGTATATGTCGGCATGGGCAAGGTCGAGGCGCCGTATTGATGAGTTGATTTGCCCCTCTCCCTAACCCTCTCCGCGCGAGCGGTGAGAGGGGACTGGAGGTGGCGCGGCATATCCCTTCTCACCGAAGCGGGGAGAAGGTGGCGGCAGCCGGATGAGGGACATCCAAATACGAGAGAGAAATTCCCATGCAGGCAGATTTCATCATCATCGGTTCCGGCTCGGCAGGCTCGGCGCTCGCGTATCGCCTGTCGGAGGACGGCAAGAATTCGGTTATCGTCCTGGAGTTCGGCGGCTCGGATGTCGGCCCCTTCATCCAGATGCCGGCGGCACTCGCCTGGCCGATGAGCATGAGCCGCTACAATTGGGGTTATCTCTCGGAGCCTGAGCCGCATCTCAATAACCGGCGCATCACCGCGCCGCGCGGTAAGGTGATCGGCGGCTCCTCCTCGATCAACGGCATGGTCTATGTGCGCGGCCACGCCGAAGATTTCAACCGTTGGGAGGAGTTGGGCGCCAAGGGCTGGGCCTATGCCGACGTGCTGCCCTACTTCAAGCGGATGGAGAACTCGCATGGCGGCGAGGAGGATTGGCGCGGGACCGACGGGCCGCTGCATGTCCAGCGCGGGCCCATCAAGAACCCGCTCTTCCATGCCTTCATCGAAGCGGGCAAGCAGGCTGGCTTCGAGATCACCGAGGACTATAACGGCTCGAAACAGGAAGGCTTCGGCCTCATGGAGCAGACAATCTGGAAGGGCCGGCGCTGGTCGGCGGCTTCGGCCTATCTGAAGCCGGCTCTGAAACGCCCTAATGTCGAGCTTGTCC
>JAPSJG010000279.1 GCA_031178305.1 Sinorhizobium sp. | reverse complement strand
TGGAGACGAGCATGCCTTGCAGCGCGGCCGCGCCATATGCGAGGCCGCCGTAAGCCAGCGCAGAGAGACCGAGATAGACGAGGTTCGACAATGCGACGCTCGTCGTGCCCAGTGATGCAATGACCACCAGGGCGATTGTGTCGATGATGCCTGGCATGTCTCAGATCATCCAGATTGCGAGGGGAGCGGCCGTCATGACGCCGACGCCGTTCTTGAAGCGGACATTCCAGCGCTCGCCGTCGTGGATGGCGCCGAACTGCCGGTGAATGTTGGTGGCGCTTCCGATCACGCCGATCGCGCCGCAGCGCGGCTGCTGGAGCGGCTTTCCGCGAATGCGAGCGACACAGGAGCCAACGACAGCCGGAACGCTCCCTGCGCGCTCGATGATGGCCCGGAAGCCATCTTCGCTGTCATAGGCGCCGCGCAGGTGCTGCGCCGGATCCGCATGGCCCAGCCAGATCGCCCAGGCGGCGAGGAAGAGGCAGCAATCCACCTGCCCTGGCTGCCACGCCTTCTCGCGATAGGCGGCAAGGAATTCCTCGAGCGTGCGTTCCATGCGTCACCAGTTCGGCCAGCGGATTGTCAGGTCGATGAGCGTCGGCATGCGCTCGCAGAAGCGGTCCGCCGGCGCCGACGGGTTGAGCAGCTTTGACCGCGCCTTCTGGTCGACGTCGGAGAGCACCGCCCCGTTCGCCAGTGTGCGGAGCGTGAACCGGTTGGTGATCTCGACGGTGATCGTCGACATGATCTGCTCGTCGCCGGCCGCGTCATCGAAAATGATGTCGTCGATCGTGCCGGTGAACTTGACATCAGCGGCGCCAACCGGCTGGTCGAGTTCATCGCAGTCCTGGATGAGGACGCGCACGCGCGTTCCGATGATCTCTCCGGCCTGATAATCCGCCCAGATCGTGTCGGCCGTCGACTTGTCGATGCCCGAGAGTGTGAGCGGGAGCGTGAAAGCCTCCGCGTTGATCGCGAGCTGTAATTGATCCAGCGCCGAATCAGTCAGCACACACGGCCGCCAAATATTTCCGTCGCCATCAACGAAAGGACCGCCCGAGCCGTCCCAAAGCCGAACGGTCTTCGACGGGAAATCGAGCTGGGCAAGGATGCGAAGAGATTTGACTGCCATCACGCCACCAGCGAAGCCCAATAGTCGGTTGCCTCGACGAAGGAGACGGAGCGCTGCTCGAACTGGATCGAGTTGACGCCGGCATCCATGCCGCGATCATCGACAAGCCGGCAGAGGCATGTCGGCATATCGAATTCCAGATCGGCCCCGGCCGGGATCAGCGCGCGTACCGTTGGAGAAATCGGAAGCGTCCAGATGTCGCCGTCGATCGAGATGACGGGACCGGTCTTGTAAAGGGCGTGCTCGTAAGAGAACCGGACGCCGACGAGGTCGGATGCCGCTTTTATGATGCGGAGCCTGATGGTGGTTGCTCCCAGCGGAGTGATACCGTCGGTGACGACCGAGATCGCCCCCTGTTGATATTGGCTGCCATCGCTGAACGGCGCGCCGTCGCTGTGCGGCACTCTAATGATCGGCTCGTAGTCGCCTGAGACGTAAGGCGCCGTGTCGCGGGACCATGCCGGAACAGCAATCAGCCCTGCCCGACCGCCGAGCTTCTGGCTGATCGCCTCCCACGTCCTGCGCTGCGCTGCGCTATAAGTCGCCACGTCGACAAGATCGATCGCCCAGTAACCGAGATCAGTCCTGGTCGCCGGCTCCACGCCGCCGAGCGACTTGCCGCCCGATCTCGTATAGGGAACGAGGTTCGGGCGGCATTCTTCGGGCGTCAGGAGATTGACAGGCCAAGTGATGATATCTGCCATGCTCAAGCCGTCCTGTAGTCGCCGCCGGCGGTCTCTTGCTGATACTTCGCCACCGCCGCCGGCGCCTGCCGGTTGGCCTCAGTCACCGAAGCGGCGATGATCTGAGGCGACGCGTCCCTAATCTTCTGGCCGGACACCTCGCCAGCCACTTCCGTCATGACGGGAACGAGGTTGCCGTTGCGGACCTCGCTAACGGTGCGCACGATGATCACTCCGCCGGCGTTCTGGTTGGCTGCCGGCATGACGGGCGTCACGGTTCCGCCCGACTGATAGCCCTTTGCCGAGCGATGCATCGCATCGAGATTGCGGACGCCGATCTTGTCGGTTGCTCGCTTGGAGAAGACATACTCACCACCGTGCACCACGCCCGCGACCGCGGACGCGGCACCTTTTCCGGTGTAGCCTCCTGACGCGAAGCCGAAGATCTTCCCGATGCCGCCGAGGATGGAGCCGAACAAACCGCCTCCCCCTCCCGTGCCAGCGCCGTTCAGCGAAAATAGCGCGTTTACAAGCTCGTCCTCGACTTTGCTGATGATCTTGTCGAGGACATTCATCGCGGCCTTACCGAAGGACTTCCACAAGCCCTCACCGTTAGCGAGACCGGACCGAAGGTCGGACAGAAAGCCCTTCGTTGCGTCCTTGGCGAAGTCTAGCGCTTCCTTTGCGTTCTTCGTAGCGACCTCGGTCGCGGCCATTTGATTGGCGAGGCCGGACAGTTCCGTCTTCTGCGCCGCGGTAAGCTCGATACCCTTCTGCTGCGCCTGGTTGAGCAGGTCCGTCTCATATTTCAGCGCAAGCGCCGCCTGCTCGGTCATTCCGAGCGCCTCTTGCTCCGCCTTCAGCGAAGCAATGCGCCGGTTCGCGCCGTCGACGATGTCCGAATACTGCTCAGCTTCGGTTTTACCGCCGCCGCCGGGCCGCCCCTTCTTGCCCGACTTCTCGTCAACTGTCGTCAGGTCCTTGGCGAGTTCCTTGAGCTTCGACGATGCTGCCGAGGCGCCGCGGGAAATGGCTTCTCCGAATCCGCCGATATAATCCGTTCCAGAAATTGCTTTCTGGTTTGCCGCGCTCAATTCGCTCAGTGCCGGAGCAAGCGCATCCGCATATGGGTTTTGCATCTCTTCGAACTGGGGCGCTTCGATCGTGTTGCCCAATTCGGGAGTGGCATTGGGGTCCATCCCGCTGCCGACAGCGCCGCCGAGCTTGAACACTGTCTTGACGCTGGCGATCAATCTATTGAGGCCGGAAACACTGGCAGCAACAATTGCATTGACCGCCCTGATCGCCATATTCGCCGCGCCGACAGCGGCAGCGCCGATCACGTTCGGGAAATTCGCCCAAACCATCTTGATATCGTTGAACGCGGCAACGAACGCACCAATGATGAAGTTGGCAGCGTTCTTGGCGTCGGCGACGATGTCACGTCCGAATATCTGCGCCAGCTCATCCCGAAAGATGTTCGCCGCAACAACAGCGGCCGAGATCCCGAGAATGAGCGCGCCGGCTGGGTTTGCTGCGGCCATCGACGCTGCGGCTGCGACGGCGGCCACTGACAGCCGGGCCAAGAGCGCAATCAGGCTGATGATGCCGCCGATGATCGCCGGAGCATAGAGTAGAGCCAGAGCGGCCGCCGCGCCGACCGCGTAAGGTGCGATCGTCTGCAGAACACTGGCCAAGCCGGTGAGTGCAGAAGCCGCGAGCTTGCCCCAGTCGACCATTTGCAATCCGGCTGCGGCCAAGCCCACGATCGCGATCGTCACCAGGCTCACAGGCGAGATGACGGTCAGAAACGCCTGGCCGAGCGCCTTCACCGCGCCAGCCGCGCCCATCGGACCCAACACTGCACTGATCTGTGTGCCCTGCTGCAGAGCGATCTGCATCGGGCTCATCGACATCGCCGCGGAAACGCCGATGTCTTGGAACTGAGCGGCGAGGTTGCCGACGTGGCCGGCCGCGCCCTGCATTCCTCTGACATTTTGGTTTGCCGCCTGGTTGTGGAGCCGCATAGCGCCGGCGGCCTTGTTTGCTGCCGCCGCTTCTGCATTCAGTGCCGTAGCATGGGCATTAGCGGCAGACGCTGCCATCTGCCCTGCCTTGCTGCTCGAAGGCCCAATGCCCTCTACTGCTGACTCTGCCCGCTTCGCCGCACCGGTGAGCTTGTCGAGTTTGCTCGTGGCCTGATCAACGCCTGTCGTCTTCGCCTCGATACCGAGGGTGGCAAGTTCGGCCATGGTCAATCCCTCTTGCGCTTGACGACCCGACGGTCTTTGGCCGCTCCGCGGATCCTGAGCTTCGCCTCGGCGACGTCGGATTCGGTGGGTTGCCGATGGGCAACGTCAGGTTTGCCGGTCTTGTTGATGATTGAGAGAACGACCTGATCCATGCGCCGGATCACCGACAGTTCCCATGGATCGATCTGGGCACCGGTGAGGCGGCAGAACGCCTCTATCTCACCGAAGCTGATGGGGTTGGCTGAAAACCCGGACTGACGGGTGTTGTGGAGCTCGACGAACCAATCCCAGATGTGGGCGCCGAAAACCGGCGCTTCCGGCAGCGGATCATTTTTGCGCCGGGTCGCGAAATGCGCAGCCGCAAAGGAGATCAGGTCCTCTGCGACCGCTTCGTAAAATTCGCGTCCTCATCGGCCGCCTTATCGACCTGCTCGGCAATGAAGAAATACCGAGGATCGGAGATGATCTGCAGGATGTTCTCCGGCGTGCATTCAACGTCCGCGCCGTCGCGAGTCATGTTCCAGGAGACGATCGAAGCGGCTACGATTTCGTTCGTCCGCTCCTCGACTTCCTCGACCGTGCCAACTTTCTTCGGGTTCTTCTTGTTTTCACGGATGGCGGCGTTTGCCAGGCGCCTTTGGACGCGCTTCACGCGCTCCGATCGGTAGGAGACGATCTCGACCACAAGGCCGGTCTTGTCACCGGTGATCGGATGACGGATCTCGAGCGGGAATGCCTGTTCGAAATCGAACGAGAGTTCCTTTTCGAACTTTGCAAGATCGAAGGACATGAATGCTCCCTTACGGCGTGTTGTCGGGTTCGACGGTCAGGATCTCGGTATTAATCCCGATGTTGAAGGTGCGGCGGAGCACATTGTCGCCGGCGCCGATCTGCTTGCGGGCCGACATGACGAGGCCGCGGAAGTAATCGATGCTATTCGAGTACGTCGGGTCCGGGGCGTCCTCGTATTCGATCTTGAAATTGTATTGGAACTTCGTCTGCTCGGCTGCGCGCAGCGCGATCTGGCCCGGGTCGAGCGGGTCATCGCCGACGACCAGCGCAAGCGTGCCGGCGTCACGCGCACCCTTCAAGTGGCGGACACGGCTGTCGGAAAGGGATTGGAAGGTCACGTCGGCAGATTCGTCGCCGACTTCGCCACCATCCTCGACCTCTTTGATCTCGACCCAAGTCAGGGCCTCGAATGCCGCGATCGCAGCGGCATCGCCGCTTGCATATGGAATTGCCGTGGTGCCGCCTATGTAATACCGCGCACCAGTTGCAGTGGTGATAGTCACTGGCCTTCTCCTTGGTTCAGGCGTTGAAGCTTTCGTATTCGATGGTGACCGGCACCATCAGCGATCCGTTCTGCGGGGGAAGCGGGATTGCGTAGGGCTTTCGGTAGACCTTCACCCTCACGCCGCTCTCGTAGAGGATCAGGTCTTTCGGGAAGTGGGCGATGATCTGGTCGGCGCGCTGGAGCGGCACGACGATGCCGGTACCGCTGCCATAGTGGACGGTTACCTGCATGATGCCGCGGTGCTGCTGCCGGCCAGGCCCGACCGTTC
>JAPSJG010000278.1 GCA_031178305.1 Sinorhizobium sp. | reverse complement strand
CCTCAAGGGCCGGCGCCGTTTCGGCGTCGCCCTTCAGAAGGATTTCGCCGTCGACCTCGACAGCGAGAATGACGCCTTCGAAATAAATGCCCTTGCCGCCGAACATGCGGCGGATCGTGACTGGGCCCAGCGTCTCGAACATTTCCTCGATCGCCGCATTGTCCATCGTTCACTCCTTCAATACGCCGCCGGCAGCGATGATTGCTTCCGGTGTGTCGAGATCGATACGGGCGGCGGCCCCCAGCTCGACATCGACGATCGGCAGGCCGCATCGTTCGACGATATGCCTTGCCCCGATATCACCCATGAGCTGCCGCACGGCGCCAAAGGTCTCACGCGGCAGTACCACCGGATTGCCGCGTTGCCCGTCGGCGACCGCCCGTACGACTACCGGGCCCGGTTGCGCATCGAAGGCGGCGATCAGTTTCGACAGGTGCTCGGCCGTGATCCCGGGCATGTCTGCGAGCAGCACCAGTATGCCTCCCGCCCTTTCGTCAAGCGCCGAAAGGCCTGCCACCAACGACGACGCCATGCCGCTTGCATAATCGGGATTGGAGACGAACCTCACCGGCAGTCCGGCAAGTGCGGCCCTGATCTCCGCCTCGCGATAGCCGGTAACCACCATAACCCTGCTGGTGGCGGCGAGAGCCGTTTCCACGGAGCGACGGACCAGCGGAACGCCCTCGAACTCGGCAAGGAGTTTGTGTCTTCCTTCTGCTCCCATGCGGCTCGCCCGACCGGCTGCGAGAACGACGATCGTCACCGGGCCGGGGCGCGGGCGGACGGCCGTATCGCGCGGCTGCGGCCGCGTCGGGATTTCCTTCAGCAAGCCGCCGACGCCAAGCCCCGTGATATCCGTGGGGCTTGGCCATTCACCGGCAAGCAGCCGATCGAGGATCCAGTCGAAGCCATTTTCGCGCGGGCTGCGGGCGCAGCCCGGCGCGCCCACGACGGGCAGTTCGCCGATCCGACCGAGGACGAGCAGGTTGCCGGGATCGACCGGCATGCCGACATGCTCGACGGTTCCACCCGCGCGGCGAATGGCGGCGGGCAGCACGTCATCGGGATCGGCTACGGCGGATGCGCCGAAAATGACGATCAGGTCGTGGGTGGTCTTGAGCTCGGCAATTGCGCCGGCCACTGCCTCCTCCGTATGCGCGACCCGGCACTCGTTATCGAGACGGCTGCCGGAGCGCGACAGCCTCGCGGCGAGGACGGCGTGCGTCTTGTCCATGACCTGAGGTTTGAGCGACGGCAACTCCGTTGCGATCAGGGCGGCGCGCAATGGCGCAAAGGGTTTTACCTCGAAGGCGGGCTCGGAACGAAGGATCGCCGCAGCCTTTTCGACGGATGTGCCCGGCACGGCAAGCGGGATGATCTTGATTGTGGCCACCATGTCGCCGGCGTGGACGACGACATGGTCGGCAAGGCAGGCGAGCGTAATTGCGGGGTCGATCCGGTTGAGGCGATCGACGACAGAGCGATAGGCGACGAAAAGGCCCGGGACCGTGGCATGGACGTTGACTCTGCCGGTTGCCGCCGGAGAGAAACTCAAGTGGTCCAGCGCGATTGCGTCGGCGATCCGGGCGGCAGCCTCGTCTTCGGGTACGTCGCCCGCCTCAAGGCGCGCAACGATCACTTCTTTCACATTGGCCTCGGCCAGGAAAGCGAGGTCGGCGACGGTCAGCCGGTGTCCCTTCGGCAGTTTCTGCGTGGCAGTCTTCACGGCATGCGCCAAAATAGCGCCTTCCGCCTTCGTCAGCGGCATGGGACCGAACTTCATCGCGCACCTCCCTGCCCGCCGAGATCACGGTTGCGTAGGGCGGCTATGATTTCCGCGAGAATGGCAATGGCGATCTCGGCCGGACTCGCGGCGCCGATGTCAAGACCGATCGGCGCCTTGATCCGCTCGATTGTCTCTTTTCCCACACCAGCTCCCTCAAACCTTTCCGTGCGGCTAGCATGGGTCTTGCGGCTGCCGAGCGCGCCCACGTAGAAACAGCCCGCCTCCAGCGCCGCCCGGAGCGGATAATCGTCGATCTTCGGATCATGCGTGAGGGCCGCAAGCGCCGTATAGCGGTCGAGCGGCTGTCCGGCGAGAACATCTTCCGGCCACTCCGCGATGAGTTCGACGCCCCGAAACCGTTCCGCGGTTGCAAAAGCGGTGCGTGGGTCGATGATGGTCATGTCGAACCCCGCGATCGGTGCGAACCGCGACAGCGCCTGGGAGATATGGACGGCACCGATGACGACCAGGCGTGGCGGCGGCAGATGCACGTTGATGAAGAGCGAGCGCTCTTCGATAGTTGCGAGCGCCGGCCGGCCCGAGCGAAGCGCGCCGGCAATGACGGCACTCCACTCGTCCGGGAAACGATGGCCCTCGACGAAGGCCTCGGCACGGCCGGTTTGAAGGTCCGTGACAACGACTGCAGCCCGTCGGGCGGCGCGCGCGGCATTGATTGCCTGAAGGGTCTCAAGTTGCATGGGTCAGCCGTCGATTCGCTCGAGATATACGCGGATTCGACCACCGCACGAAAGGCCGACGCGCCACGCCGTTTCATCCGCGACACCAAATTCCAGAATCTTCGCAACGCCCGAATCGATCACGTCCGCCGCCTCGGCGATCACCGCGCCTTCGACACAGCCGCCCGAGACCGAGCCCTGGAAGGTGCCCTCGCCATCGATGACCAGATGGCTGCCGACCGGGCGCGGCGCGGAACCCCAGGTCTCGATGACCGTTGCAAGCGCGACGGCGCGTCCTTCCCTGTGCCAGGATTCCGCGATCTGCAGCGGGTCGAGGACATTCGTTTCGTCCGTCATCTCATGGCACTCCCGCTCGTCCCTGTTGGATCGCGGGAGCTCTCACCCCCTCTGTCCTGCCTCGGCATTTGCCCCTCATCCTGCGGGAAGAGGGCTAGTTGAGGGGCAATGCAGGAGGCAGGACAGAGGCGGTCCAGGCTTTCGCGATCATTCCGCTCTCCACTGTCTATGCCTCAACTGCTTCTCCGCAAGCTTAGATCATGCGGCTCACCGGTTAAATCAACCACATCATCGTGAGAAAGCACGGGAAAGCCGATGACCGGGTTCGGCGTCCTTCAGGAACCGTCGCGGATCTGCATCGCGTGTCCTCTGGCCCGAGAGGGACTTTACCAGGTCGGCGACCGACTCGAGGTTGTGAACGGGACGAAATTCGTCGACATGCGGCAGCATGGCGCGCACGCCTCGTGCCCGCGCTTCAAACCCGTCGAAGCGCAGCAACGGATTGAGCCAGATCAGCCGACGGCAGGAGCGGTGCAGCCGGTCGATCTCGGTTGCAAGCTCAGCCGTATCCTCGCGCTCCAGACCATCGGTGATCAGCAGCACGATGGCGCCCTGTCCAAGCACGCGCCTGGACCATCGACGATTGAATTCATGGAGTGTCTCGCCAATGCGCGTGCCGCCCGACCAGTCCTTGACCGCCGCCACGCATTCGTCGAGCGCCTCGTCGGGATCGCGGTTGCGCATCTGCCGCGTCACGTTGGTAAGCCGCGTCCCGAAGAGGAATGTATGGACGCGATGCCGTTGCTCCGTAAGCGTATGGAGGAAGTGAAGGAACACCCGCGTATATTGGCTCATCGAACCGGAAATATCAGCGAGCACGACCAGCGGCGGATGAACGAGGCGCGATTCGCGGAAACGCGGCAGGATGAAGTCGCCGCCAAGCCGCATTACATCGCGCATGGTGGCGCGCGGATCGATTCGGATCGGCCTGCGCGAGGCGCGAAAGCGGCGCGTCTTCACGCGATCAAGGGGCATGATCAGCGACGACAGCGCCTTTCGCGCCTCAGCAATCTCGGCTGCATTCATCTGCGCGAAATCCGCTTTGCGGAACACCTCCCGCCCCGAAACCGTGTAGCGTGCATCGAGTTCGATGTCGGGCACTTCACGCGGCGGCCCGTGCTTCCTGGGGCCGAGGAGTGCTTCGCTCAGGCGCGCGTCTCCGGCGCGCCGCCGGCGTTCTTCGCTTGCTCGCGGCTGGGCGACTGGTGACATCAGTGCAATCATCTTGCGGACGAGATCACGTTTGCGCCAGAAGAGGCGGAAGGCCTGGTCGAACAGGGCCTGGTCCTCGTGGCGTTTCAAAAGCGTGCATTGCAAGGCCGCGTAGAACTCGGCGCGCGATCCGATGCCGATGGCCTGGACGGCCTCGATGGCATCGGCGATCGCAGCAGGGCCGATCCTCATTCCCGCCCTTCTCAGGGCGCGGGCGAAGTAGACAATGTTATCAGCAAGCCGCCCCTTGGGCGGCGGCGGGATGGCGATGCTGTTGGCGCGCTCGGCCATGGCGCTTTAGAGCCTTTCATGTCTAATTGGAAGCAATTCTGCCGGAGCAGGTTTTCGTCAGGTCAGAGGCAATTGCCCCGCCAACTCGGCCTTGACTTCGGTGAGCATCCGGCGCCCCTCCGCACCTTCGATGCGGGCGATGTCATCCTGGTATTTCAAAAGCGTCCCGAGCGTATCGGCAAGCGTCTCCGGATCGAGGGCGAGCGCGTCGAGCTCGGTGAGCGCCGTCGCCCAGTCGATCGTCTCCGCCACGCCGGGATTCTTGAAGAGATCGATCGTTCTCAATTTCTGTACATAGGCGACGATCTCGCGCGACAGGCTTACGCTACAGCCGGGAACCTTTCGCCGGATGATCTCAAGCTCCTGCGCCGCGTTCGGGTAGTCGACCCAATGGTAGAGGCAACGCCGTTTCAGAGCGTCGTGAATCTCGCGGGTTCGGTTGGTGGTGATGATGACGATCGGGGGCTCGCTCGCGCGGATCGTTCCAAGTTCGGGGATGGTCACCTGGAAGTCGGAAAGCACCTCGAGGAGAAATGCCTCGAAAGCCTCGTCGGTGCGATCGAGCTCGTCGATCAGGAACACCGGCGAGCGGCCGACACTTGCCGAAATCGCCTGCAGCACCGGGCGGCGGATCAGGAACCGTTCGGAGAAGATATCGCTTTCGATACTCTGCCGGTCGACCATGCCGGCCGCCTCCGACAGGCGGATCTCCAGCATCTGCGCCGGATAGTTCCATTCATAGACGGCGGAGGCAACGTCGAGCCCCTCGTAGCATTGCAGGCGGATCAGCGGGCGATCGAGCGAACGGGCCAGCACCTTGGCGATCTCGGTCTTGCCGACCCCCGCCTCGCCTTCGAGGAAGAGCGGGCGCTTCATCCTGAGCGCCAGGAAAAGAACCGTCGCGAGAGCGGTTCCGGCGAGATAGTCTTGCGCCTCCAGCATCGCCATCGTCTCTTCGATAGACTGGGGGATACTTCCTGTCTCCGGTTGCGCCATGTTTCCTCCGTTGCATGCCTTCAGGCGGAACCCATTCATAAACATGCAGCGATCCAAGGTACTACGGTGGCCTTTGCGAGTCCGAACACTACCGCCGAATGGCCGAAAACGTCATGATCGGCTGAATGGACATCCTCAGCAGGATCTTCGGTGGTTCCGCATTATGCCACCTCATGGAAACGTTAGGTCGCCAGTTCGCTGTGGGCAAGAGCCGCCTTCCACCTTGTCCGTCTTGATCATCTCCTTGCAGTCGCGCCGGCGCCCTATCAGGGCCTCGTTGGCTGCTTCGCAGACGATGGAGATCACCAAAGAAATGCAGCG
>JAPSJG010000013.1 GCA_031178305.1 Sinorhizobium sp. | reverse complement strand
CCCCGCTTGAGGAGAACCGCATGAGCATGATCGGCGAATTCACCGACGCGCGAGCGCGCGCCCGTCTTTCCGGCAGCGGCATCTTCGGGCTGGTGCTTTTATTACTGCTCGGCAGCTTCGCGCTTGTTGGACCCGTCGTCATTCCAACGGATCCGGCGGCACAGGATTTCAGTGCCAGCCTCGCGCCGATCGGCGGCGACTATCTGCTCGGGGCGGACCACTATGGCCGCAGCCTTCTTGCACGTCTCGCCCATGGCGCACGGCTCTCCTTCGGCCTCGCTTTCCTCACCATGCTGGCGGCCGCCGTCCCGGGCGTCCTGCTCGGCCTGGTCGCCGCCTGGAAGGGCGGATGGGTCGAAAGGCTGATGGAACTGCTGGCGACCGTTGTCCTGGCCTTGCCCGGATTGATGCTCGTGCTCCTGTTGCTCGCCTTTTCGCCTGGCAATTACGGCCCGCTCTTCCTTGGACTTTCGCTGACGCTTTGGGTGGAGTTCTATCGGGTGACGCGGGCGACGTCGAAGACCGTTCTCGCCCAACCGCACATCGAAGCGGCGAGAATGCTGGGTTTCGGGTCGGGCTATATACTTCGCAATTACGTGTGCCCGGTGATCGCGCCGACGGTCGCGACACTTGCTGCTTTCGCCATGGCGACGGCCATCATCGCCGTGTCGACGCTCAGCGCCATCAGCGTCGGACTGCAACCGCCGACGCCCGAGCTCGGCAGCATGATGGTCGAGCTTCTGCCCTACTATGCCGAGGCGCCGCTGCATGTGCTCATGCCGGCTATCCTGATCTTCCTTCTCGTCCTCGGTCTGCAACTTGTCGCCCAGGGAGACCGCGGATGAACGTGCGAGCTGCGATACAGGAACTGTCGGTCAGCGCGCTCGCCGTCGAGTCCGCCGAGGGCCATATCGTTTCCAACATCTCTTTCAGCATCGGCAGGGGTCGGCCGTTGACGTTGCTTGGCGAGAGCGGATCGGGCAAGTCGCTCGTCGCGCAAGCGATCATGGGAAGTCTGCCGCCCGAGCTCAGGGCGACTGGAAAGGTGCTTCTCGACGGCAATGATCTCCTGGCCGCGTCGCGTGCCGAACGGCGGCGACGCTGGGGGCGCGAGATTTCGCTGCTCCCGCAGGAGCCGTGGCTCGCGCTCGACCCGACGATGCGGGTTGCAGGGCAGGTGGCGGAGGTCCATCGCTATGTGAAAGGGCGGGATACGCGGCGGAGCCGGCAACTGGCGGCAGCCAACCTCGCCGAGGTCGATCTTTCGGGAACTGGCCGCCTTTATCCCTTCCAGATGTCCGGTGGAATGGCGCAGCGGGTGGCGATCGCCATCGCGCACGCGGCCGGGTGCGACCTGTTGATTGCCGACGAACCGACGAAGGGGCTCGACGCGGCCCTGCGCGATTCCGTTGCTGCCCGGCTCCGCCAAGAAGTCGAAAACGGCCGTTTGCTGCTGACCATCACCCATGACGTCGCCGTGGCCCGGGCGCTCGGTGGCACGGTGGGCGTGATGCTGAACGGCGAATTGATCGAGTGCGGCCCCGCGGAAAGACTGTTGGCCGGGCCGACGCATGATTACAGCCGCGCGCTGATCGCCGCCGATCCTGAGAGCTGGAACCGGCAGGCATCAACGACACCGGGTGGAGTAGTGCTTGCCGGAAACGGGCTCGCCAAAGCCTTTGGCGAGTCATCGCTGTTCGCCGATCTGGACATCGAGATACGCACCGGCGAGATCGTTGCCATTGTTGGACCGAGCGGATGCGGCAAGACCACCCTTGGCAACATCCTATTGGGACTCGTCAAGCCCGATTCCGGCTCCGTGGAGCGGCGGAACGATCTGCCTGCCCTACGCTACCAGAAGCTCTATCAGGACCCGCCCTCCGTCTTTGCGCCACATCAGCCGATCCGAAAAGCGCTTGCCGATCTGGCGCGGCTGCACGGACGAACTTGGGCTGAGGTGGAGAGGCTCGTTTCGAGGCTGCGTTTGCAACTTCCTCTGCTGGACCGGTTGCCCGGGCAGATCTCCGGTGGTGAATTGCAGCGCTTCGCGCTCGTGCGGGCTCTTTTGCTCGAGCCCGTGTTTCTCTTTGCCGACGAAGCCACCTCCAGGCTCGATCCGGTCAGCCAGAAGCAAGTCGTCGAGTTTCTGCTGGAAATCGTCCGCGAGCCTGGCCTTGGCGTCCTTCTTGTCACCCACGACCGCCATCTCGCCGAGCGTATATCGAACCGGGTCATCGATTTTCGACAGGGCTAGTGTCGCGCATCGAAGGCGCGGGTACAACCTGGCGACGTCCTGCGCTCGTCTCGAGGAAGGAACAAAAGCGCGGGGAGTGAGGTTGGGTCAGAGCCTTTCCTGGCTAAATGGAAAACCAGGAATGGCTCTAGCGACAAGACAGGAGGCGCCGATGAGCCTGGAGGAATCTCCGTCGACCGCCACAACCGCTTGGAACCCGATCCACCTGCTGTTCGTGCCGTTTCCGATCGCCTGCTTCACGCTGGCGCTTCTGACCGATATCGCCTACTGGCAGACCGGCGGTATCATGTGGCACCACTTCTCGGCCTGGCTGCTCTTTGCCGGAATGATGTTCGGCGTTGTGGCAGGCCTGACGGGAGTCGTGGCATTCCTGCTTCGACCGGAGCGACTCGGCCAGAGAACGTGGCTGCATGCGATCGGCTATGTCGTCATCCTGGTCCTCGCTTTCATCAATAATTTCGTCCATGCCGGAGATGGCTGGACGGCCATAGTGCCGACCGGGCTGGTGCTGTCGGCGGCGACGGTGCTTCTCATGGCCGTCGTCGCCGTGCTTGACGGTTCGCTTGCCCTTCGGCGCGTCGGAGTGAGCTATCATGCATAGGCCGGCTTTCCCTCGCGCGCCCGCCCTGGTCGCGAGCGCTTTGGTAATCACCATGCTTGCCGGCTGCGGCGACGACGCCGATTTCGACGTCTCGCAGCAGATCGGGCCCGATCCGGTCTTGCCCGAGCCCACGTCCGAGCTCCTGCCCGACCTCAAGATCGCCGAGATCGTCGGCTGGCAGGACGATCAGGCGCCAGCCGTGCCCGAAGATTTGGCGGTCAGCGCCTATGCTAGGGACTTCGCCAACCCGCGTACGGTCCACACCTTGCCGAACGGCGACGTGCTCGTCGTGCAGGGGCGCGAACCGCCCGGCAAGCCGATATCGACTCCCAAGGACCTGGTCCGCGGCTGGATCATGTCATGGGCCCGGGGTGGCGGCGGCGACCAGAAGGAGAGCAACCTCATCACGCTGCTGCGCGATACCAATCGCGATGGGCAGGTGGATGAACGACACGATCTCCTGACCGGGCTCAACTCCCCATTCGGCGTTGCATGGTTTGACGGGACTCTTTACGTGGCCGCGGCCGACGCGATCCTCGCCTATCCCTATCAGCTCGGCCAGGAGACCACTGGTGATCCTCGCGTGCTGACGCCGCTTCCCGGCGGCCCCATCAATCACCACTGGACCAAGGATCTGGCGCTCAGCCCCGACGGGCGCTACCTCTACGCTTCCGTCGGCTCCAACTCAAATGTCGGCGAACGTGGGCTGGAAGCGGAAAAGGGCCGCGCTGCCATTTGGCAGGTGGACCGCCAGACGGGCGCCGCCCGCATCTTCGCTACGGGCCTGCGCAATCCGAACGGGCTTGTCTTCCATCCCGAATCCGGCGTCCTCTGGGCCGTCGTCAACGAGCGCGACGAACTCGGCCCGAACCTCGTGCCGGATTATATGACCTCGGTGCAGGAAGGCGGCTTCTACGGTTGGCCCTGGAGCTATTTCGGCAACCACGTGGATGAACGGGTCTATCCCCCGCGGCCGGAGATGGTGGAAAAGGCGATCGTCCCCGATTACGCGCTTTCGAGCCATGTCGCCGCATTAGGGATGGTCTTCACCCACAACTCGGCTTTGCCGGAGGCCTATGCCAGCGGCGCTTTTGTCGGCATGCACGGCAGCTGGAACCGCAATACCTTCAACGGTTACAAGGTCGTATACATACCTTTCGAAAACGGCCGCCCGGCGGGTAGGGCTCAGGATGTTGTGACCGGCTTCCTGGAGGGTGACCAGGCCCGGGGACGGCCGGTGGGCCTCGCGATCGACGGCACCGGTGCGCTGCTCATCGCCGACGACGCAGGAAACACCGTCTGGCGTATCGCTGCCGCCGACGGCTCGGTGACACCAAGCCCAATCGGCACGGACGGACAGCAGGCCCCCGCGCTTACGAGCGACACCGGCGGCGAGCCCGATGCGACCGGTTCCACGCAAGCGGCCCCGGCACCCGAGGCACCCGCCGCCGAGCCGCCGACCCAAGCGCCCCCACCGCCGTCTCCCGCCGAGGGCGGCACGGCGCCGCCGAGTCCATCTCCTATGGAGACCGCACCGGTGCAATAGGACCACAATTTCGCCGGGAACGATGCGAGGCTGTGCCTATCGCATGAGATAGGTCTTGATCGTGCCGATGCCTCGCAGGTCCAGCGCACAACGCGGCTCAAATCTCCACGAGCCACTAAGGGCGCCTCTGGTCGACTCGGAAATCTGTATGTGGTCGGGGACGCCTTGAGATTCGAGGCGGCTCGCAATGTTCACCGTTTCTCCCCACACGTCGTAAACGAAGCGATGCCGGCCGATCAGGCCGGCGACGACCGGTCCCGTATGAATCCCGATCCGGATGCGAAAGCGGTCGCGGTCCGGGGGCATATCCTCCAACGTCTCCAGCATGGATCGCCCGAGAGCAACGATCCTGTCGGCGTGATCCGCTGCCGGCTCCGGAATGCCGCAGGCGGCCATGTAGGCATCTCCGATGGTCTTGATCTTCTCCACACCATGCTGCTCCGTCAGGAGATCGAACTTGCTGAACATCCCGTCCAGCCGTCTGACGAGATCGGAAGGCGGCAGCCGCGCCGCAATCGGCGAGAAGCCGACGATGTCCGCAAACAGGATCGAAACCGCATCGAAGCGGTCGGCGATGATCGCTTCGCCGCCCTGCAACCGGGCAACGATCTGGTCGGGCAGGATTGCATGGATCAGCGCATCGGCACGGCGCTTCTCCGTTTCGATCTGCTGCAGATAACGGTGCTCGCGGTCGAGCCAGCGCTTCTTCTCGAGCGCGGAGTTGATGCGCGCGCGCAAAAGAGTCGCGTTGAATGGCTTCGTCAGGTAGTCGTCGGCTCCCGCCTCGATGCACCGGGCCACGGCGGCGACTTCGCTCAAGCCGGAAATCATGATCACCGGGACATGCCGCCAACGGCTCTCCGACTTCAGCCGCGAGAGAACCTCGATGCCGTTCATGTCCGGCATCAAGATGTCGAGCAGAATGAGATCGAACTCGTCCTTCGCCAATCTCGCAAGTGCGGAGAGGCCGCAATCGGCGGTGAAGACGCGATGGCCGTCGCGCCGCAGGCGCCGCGACAGCAGGTCACGATTGCTGGCGACGTCGTCGACGATCAAAATCTTGCCGGCCACATCGGGTAATGCTTCGTGCTCGGCCTTGAACAGGATCCGTTCGAGTGCTGCCGCATCTATCCTGATTTGCTCCCCCGGCTGCAGCGCTTCGATCGCTTCCCCGCGCGAAAGACCGGCAATGGAATCGACCTGCTTCAGGAGTTCGGCCGCTGCCGCAAGGATTACGTCGAGATCCTCCTTCAGCGGCGAATCCGCCAACTCTTCGAGAATCATTTCCGAGTAGCCGATGATGGCGTTGAGCGGGGTACGCAGATCATGGCGGAGCCTTGCCTCCGCCTCGGGTTCCTTTCCCTCGGGAGAACAGGCCTTGCCGTCGATCAGCCCGTCTATAAGGTTGTTCAATTGTCGTGCCGCGGCGCCGATCCGCTCCAGGTCGGCGTCGACGTGGTTGAAACCGAGATCCCGCGCCTGCTCGACCAGCAACTCCTGGTATCCCAGAATCGCCCGCGCCGGACCGGCGAGCCGCTGTGACACGTGGGCGGCGATGACCTGGCGCTGAAATTCGTTGCCGATGCTCATTTTCGGAACGGCCGTTCAGTGGGTGCCGCGAGCAGCTGTTCGATCTTCCGGAGAAGCTGCGGCAGATCGATCGGCTTGCTGTCATAGTCGTCGCAGCCCGCCTGGAGCGCCATCTCCCGATCGCTTGCCATCGCATGTGCCGTCAGCGCGATGACGGGAATGGCGGACGTCGTTGGATTGGCCTTGATTCGTTTGGTCGCTTCCCAGCCGTCCATCACCGGTAAGCTCATGTCCATCAAAATCAGGTCCGGTTTTTCCGAGGTGGCCAGTTCGACGCCGGCTTTACCGTTTTCTGCAATCAGCACGTCGAAGCCGCGACGGGACAGCCGCCGCGAAAGCATGTCCCGGTTCATTTCATTGTCTTCCACCAGAAGGATTCTCGTCATTCCGGGTTCTCCTTCGGCTACTGCAGTGTCTCCTAAAATCGCCTCGATTAAGGGAGACATGCAGCAATTCAAAGTTCTACAGCGACCTGTTGCGCGTCTGACGAAGCGCGCGACGCTGTATGGAGTTCAACTGTCGGCAACGGCCTCACCGGCCGTTTCGCTTGATCCGATCTGGCGCTCGAGCGCCGCGACCAGTTGGGACCTGCTGTTTGCGCCCTTGTTCACGACAGCGACCGCGCGGTCGCGCAACCAGCTCAACTCGTTTGCGGAAAGATCCTTCGAGGTGACGACGACCACCGGGATGTTCTGGAGCTCCGGGGTCCTCTGCATCTCGCTCAGCGTCTGGAAACCGTCCAGTTCCGGCATCAGAAGATCGAGCAGGACCAGGCGTGGCAGAAGCCGCTTCATCATATCGATGCCGCGCACGCCATCGGCCGCCTCGTGGACCGTCCAATTCCTCTTCACGAGGATGCGTCGGAGAAACTCGCGGGAAGCCTGATCGTCGTCGATGACCAGGACATCGCGGTTGCCGCCGCCGTGCGCCTCTATCGTCCGGATCAGCTTGTCCGTATCGATGGGCTTGGTCAGGTACTCGACCGCGCCGAGCGAGAGGCCGAGTTCCCGATCCGCCAGGATCGTCGCGAGGATCACAGGGATCGTGCAGAGCTCGGGATCGCTCTTCAAGGTCCGCAAGACCGACCAACCGTCCTGGTGGGGCATGATGATGTCGAGAATGATGGCGGCGGGCCGGTGCTCCCGGGCGGCAGCAATGCCTTCCGCGCCGCTTGCCGCCTCGATCGAGGCAAGCCCCGCTTCCGCGAGCGCCCTTGCGATCAGATTCCGGGCAGCCGGATCGTCGTCGATAATGAGTGCGGTGCGGCCCGGCTTGGTGATTGCCGACAGCTCGGCTGGCGGCGCTTCGTCGGCCTCTCGCCTGCACCGTGCGGGCACTTCCATCGTGAAGACAGAACCTTTTCCGACCTCGCTTTCGACCTTGATGACGCCTCCGATCATCCGGCAGAAACTGCGGGTGATGCTCAGGCCCAGTCCCGTGCCGCCGTAGTTGCGGGTCGTCGAGGCATCGGCCTGCGTGAAGGCGTTGAAGAGCCGGTCTTGCTGTTCCGGCGTCATGCCGATCCCGGTGTCGGAAACCTTGAACACGAGCCAATCGCCGTTTGCTCGGTTCTCACGCCGAACCGAAAGCTTCACCTGCCCCCCGCTGGTGAACTTGGCGGCGTTGCTGAGGAGGTTGAAGAGGTTTTGGCGAAGTTTCGTCTGATCCGAGTGCATCTCCCCAACATCGCTATCGAGTTCCTGTATGAATTCGTTGCGGTTCTTCGCCATCAGCGGTGCGACGGTGGCGCTCACGTCGCGGAGCAGGTCGGCGACATCGAATGGTTCGAGGAAGACTTCCATCTTGTTCGCCTCGATCTTCGACAGGTCGAGTATGTCGTTGATGAGCGACAGGAGATGGCGGCCGGCGGAGGCAATTTTTTCAAGATCGGGGACGAGCTCGTCGTCCCCATGATCGCGCGCCTCTTCGATCAGCATCTCGCTGTAACCGATGATGGCGTTCAGCGGCGTGCGCAATTCGTGGCTCATAGAGGCAAGAAAATGGCTCTTGGCCTCGCTGGCCGATTCGGCATTGCTCTTCGCGCGTTCGAGCTCGACTTGCCTCTGCTTGAGTTCGGTGATGTCGGTATAGACCGCGACCGTGCCGCCGTCGGGAATCTTGCGCTTGGTGATGCGAACCCACTTGTCGCCGAACCTCTTCTCGTCGGAAAGGCCTGCCGGATCACGGTGACGGCGCAGGCGGTCCTCCATCCACTCCTGCGGCGACATGCCTTCGAGATCTGCTTGGCCGCTTGCCAGATTCTGCTCCAGCACCTCGCGGAAGCTCTTGCCGCGCAGCTCGTTCGGCCTGTGGCTGGAGAAAATCTCGCAATATTTGCTGTTGGCGACCAGGATTATCTCGTCCGGGTCATAGAGAACGAATCCATCGGAAATTGCCTCCAGCGCCGCGGCGATCGTCCGCCTCTGCCGCTCTGCCTCGTCCTCGAGCCTTTGCTTTTCAATCGCGCTTTGGCGGAAGAGCGAAAGCGTCCTTGCCATTGCTCCGAGTTCGTCGCCTCGCCCCTCGGGGATCTCAACGTCGTAGCGGCCTTCCGTCAGATCTCCGATCACGCGATTGAGGCGCCGGAGCGGAACGACGATGGAGCGCAGGACAAGGAACGTGAGAAATGAGCCGACCAGCACGAGGACGCCGACCAGAATGGCAGCGGCCGTGGCGGTCTTCTCAGTTTGCGCGACGACCTCGGTGCGGGCGGCTTCGGCATCGGCCTTCACCTGCTCCACGAGCCTGTTCAGATTCGAATCGACATTGCCGCTATGGGTGCGTGCCCTTGCCAGGAAGGCGTTGCCGACGATGCGGTTGTCCTGGGTATAGCTGTCCGCTGCTTGCAGGGCCGTTTCGACATAGGCGTCGACCTCGGTGCGGATTTCCTCGACGGCCGCGGGCGCATGCTTGGCGAGCCGCTGCAGCTGGACTTGCAGGCGCTCGCGCGCCTGGTCCGCATTTCGCTGCGAATTCATCAGCAGGCTAACGGAGAGGTCGGTCAGCCAGTATCGCAGATCTCCGAAGGCGACATGCGCCGCGGTTGCCGACGCTGCACGGTCGAAAAGCTCTCTGGTTTCGGCCATGCGCTCGGCGCTGCGATAGAGAGCCTGGGTGAGAAAAACGGATGACAGGATAAGACTGATCAGGCCGGCCGCAGTCAGCGCAGCGACGCGGGCGGAAATCGGCAGGTTGGCGAGCCTGCTGGCCGGCTTCTTGGTCGGCGGGACGGCCTCGCTCGACTGCAGCTCGTGGCCGAGCGCGCTCATTTGAACAAGACGATGCTGATGGCACCGCCCAGATCACCCGCCTTGCCCCCCTCTTTCGGGTAGCCGGTGATGTCGATCTCGCCCTTCGGCGTGCCGTGGCAGGAGAGGCAGGAATCGGTGTAATATTCCGGCAGCAGCATCCGGAAAGCCGGGCGGCCGTTCACCTCGGTCATTTCCGTGTAGGCCTCGCCCTTCGGTCTCTTAGGATCCGAGAAGACTTCATTGATGACCCGCGTCTCCCAGGCATCGGGAAGGGACTTGCGGTTGCGCACCAGAACTTCCGGCGCCGTCACGCGGACCAGCGCCTCGTTTCCCATCTTGGCGGTGAATTTCTCGTTCATCAGGCGCGCGAAGACGGCCGGGACGAAACCCTTGAAACCGATGCCTGGTCGGTTGATGTCGTCCTGCTGCTCATCGATGACTTCCCGCATCGCCTCGATCTGCGCCTGGAGCAATTTGCGATCGCGCTCCGCCAGATCATCCGGGATCAATTGACCGCCGGTGCGCTTGGCATAGAGGGCAGTCGCCTCCGCCGTGAAGCGCGCGCCATCGAGATGCTTGTCTCCGAGAGCCGGGTCGTTGATGACCGACTGGTAGTTCGAAAGCACGCTTCGCGCGGCCCTGAGCAATTCGGCGAGCCGCGTCCCGGTCGCTACATCGGCGGCCTCTTCAGCCGCGGCGGAAGGTAAGACGAGCGTGCACCCGAATAATGCCGCGAAAATAAAGCTTCGCGCTGAGGCGGTAAGAGCTTCCATTGGTGTCCCTCCCGGAGGAAGCGTAAGGCGCAAAGATATCACAGGAAGAACAAGGGAAGGAGTCATCTCTGGACTGCCATGCGGCAGGAAATCGGCAGATCCTGCAGAAGCGCGCGCATCCGCGCTGGATAAAACCGGCGCTCGCATCTCCAAAGGGAACAAGGCGGCCCGTGGTTTGTTCGGAACACGTGAAAAATTTTCGACAGACCGTTTTATGATCGGGAGGACCCAAATGAGCAATGACGAAAGCGACCGCGGATCGGGCGCTCCCTCGCGACCGCCGCATACGCAGCCCGCGGGCGTCGGCGATCCGGCTGACGAAGGCATGAAAGTCTCCGGCGAGGGCGAGACGGAGCGCGGCTTGCAGCAGGCGGTTCGCGAAGACCTGGATGAGGCCTGGAAATTCGCGGACGAGCAGGCCGAACAAGTGAAGACAGCCGTCAGCCGCACGGCGGACGACCAGAAGAACGTCCTGGCGCGCCAGCTGAGCGGCGTGGCGACGGCTCTCGAGAAAGTCGGTGGCGAGCTCGAGCAGTCCGATCACCGGGGCATGGGGCGCTTTGCCAGGCAGATCGGCAGATCGCTTCAGGGCTATGCCCGCGATGTCGAGGAGCGCAAGCTTGGCGAGATCGCTGGAAGGGTCGAGGATTTCGGCCGAAGGCAGCCACTCGCCTTCCTCGGCCTCGCAGCGATCGCCGGACTGGCGACCAGCCGCCTGCTCACGGCCTCGGCTGAGCGCCGCCCGCGGCGGGGCGGCGTCGCCAGCCCCTCTGCGCCGACACCCTCCGCAGGTGCCGGGTCCCCTCAAAGTAAGGAGGTACACCACAGTGGCTAATGTGCGAGACGAGCGCCCTTTGTCGGCACTCATGACCAGTCTGGTAGCGGATATCTCCGGCCTATTCCGAAAGGAAATCGACCTGGCGAAGACCGAGGCATCCGAGAATTTGAACCGTGCAATAGGAAGCCTGGAGACGCTGCTCGTCGGCCTGATCTTCGCGATTGCGGCCGTCGGCGTGCTCCTCGGTGCGGCCGTCAAAGGACTCGCTGCCTATTTCGTCGCGCGGGGCATGATGGAAGCAAATGCCGATGCGCTGGCCGCCGCAGCCGTCGGCATCGTGGTTGCGATCCTGGCCTGGATCATCGTGTGGCGCGGCCTCTCGGCGCTCAGAGACCGGACCCTCAGTTTCGATCGCACGGCGACATCGCTGCAGCGCGATCTGGACGTGGTTAAGGAGAGAGTGCAATGAACGACTTTTCGCAAGCGCATTCGGCAGCCGAGCTGCAGCAGGAGATCGAGGCCGACCGCCAGCGGATTGAGGAAAAGCTCCACGAGATCCAGGCCCGCATGTCGCCCGGCCAGTTGATGGACGAGGTGATCAACTACGCCAGGACGAGCGGCGGAGCCGAATATATGGCAAATCTCGGCGTCGCCTTGAAGGCCAATCCCCTCCCGGTCGCCCTGATGGGCATCAGCCTTGCCTGGCTGCTGGCCAATCCGGGCTCCCGCGCCCCGCGTTATGCTGCCGACCAGGAAGACCAAGCGAACGAGTATCCGCTGGCCACCGTCACGGGTTCCGTCAAGCGTATTGCCCCGGTCGAGGAGACTTTCGGCGAACGCTACAGCCACTTCGAGGATGAAAGCGGCAGTCGCTTCAGGGCGCTGACCGATGCCGCCGGCCGCAGGGCCGGCCACTTCGTCGACCGAAGCGGCAAGGTTTATCGCGGTTTTGCAGACGCGGCCGGCAAGCAGATCGAGGAGATCCGCGACGAGACAGGCGCCCTCTTTGATGAAGCCTCCGGTTGGGCATCGAAAACGTGGCGGCAAATGACCGAGTCGGCGAGCCGCATGTCCGAGTCGATCGCTGAAACGGGAAGGTCTCTCGCGGGCAGCGTGCAGGCTGCGGGACGGACGCTGGAGGAGGAGGGTTCGCGCCTGAATGCGGCCATCCTCAGACATTTCCGCGATCAGCCGCTCGTCGGCGGCGCGCTTGCCTTTGCGGTCGGCGCGGCAATAGGGGCAGCGCTGCCCCACACCGAGACGGAGGACGAGGCACTGGGCGACGCGTCCGACCGGATGCGCGACAGCCTAGCTGCAACGGCAAGCGAAGTAACTGACAAGGCGGCCGCCAGCGCCGAGGACATCCTGGAAAAGGGAAGTGGCGCAGTGCTTGAAGCTCACGATGCGGCACGGGATCGCTTGCGCGAAACCTTTCGAGAGTGATCGGCCGCCCCTGGCCGGCACCCGGGGCGCGGACATTCGCGAGAGTGCTCGAAAGAGGAGCGGGGCACGGATGAATGCTCGTGATGAGCAGGGCGGCGCGGCGGAAAGTTCCGAGCACGAGGCGGAGAGGGGCCGGCACGCGGAAAGCCCCGGGGAAATCCCGGCGCGAGGCTTCTATGATGTCTTCTGGCGCACCGTCTCGCAGATCAGCGAGGATCGCGTGCCGCTGGTGGCCGGGGGAGTGACGTTCTACGTGCTTCTCTCCTTCTTTCCTGCGCTCGCCTCCCTCGTCTCCATTTATGGGCTGGTTCTGGATCCGGCCATGATTGCCGAGCAGATCACTTTTCTAGCGGCCGTCCTGCCTTCGCAGTCGCTCCAACTCATCACGGATCAGTTGAACGCGCTTGCCTCACAGGAGGCCTCGAGCCTCAGCATCGGCTTCATCATCGGACTGCTCATCGCGCTTTGGAGCGCGCGCAACGGGGTGGCATCGCTGTTCGATGCCATGAACATTGCCTATGGCGAAACAGAGAAGCGTAGTCTCATCAAGCTGACCTTGCTCAGCCTCGCCTTCACGTTTGCCGGCCTCCTGCTCACCGCAATCCTCATTTCGGCGATCGCTGTCCTGCCAGCGGTCTTTGCCCTTTTGCCGCGGGATCCGTGGCTGGAAACCTTGGCGAAGCTTGTGCGCTGGCCGATCATGCTGTTGTTGATATGGGGCGCAGTCACGCTGCTTTACCGGTATGGCCCCGATCGTGAGCGGGCCAAGGTGAGATGGCTCACCTGGGGTGCACTCTTCAGCACCTTTTGCTGGCTGGCCGCTTCCGTCCTGTTTTCCTATTACATCGACAATTTTGCCGATTATAACGCGACCTACGGCGCGCTCGGGGCTTTGGTCGGGTTCATGCTCTGGATCTGGGTTTCCACCATGATCGTCATCGTCGGAGCGGAGCTCAACGCCGAACTCGAACACCAGACGGCGCGCGATTCGACGACCGGGCCGCCGGAAAAGATCGGCGATCGCGGTGCCTATGTCGCCGATACGATTGGCAAGCGGGTAGATTGACTGTTGTCCGTGCGATCGGATCAACGCCGCGCGAGCCAAGCGTCCATCCCGTGCGCCGCCGCCCGGCCCATGGCCAGGCAGGCGGTCAAGAGATAGCCGCCGGTCGGCGCTTCCCAGTCCACCATCTCGCCGGCCACGAAGAGGCCGGGAAGCGCCTTGAGCATAAAGCCATCGTCGATGTCATCGAGGCCTATACCGCCGGCCGAAGAGATGGCCTCGGCGATCGGGCGCGGCCGCAAGAGCGGGATGGGAAGGTTTTTGATCTCGGCCGCAAGCCGCTCGGGATCGGTCCTTGCGGCCGCGGGCGCGATTTCCCGGATGAGTGCCGCCTTCACGCCGTTGAGCCCCGCACCCTTGCGCAGGCGATTGGCGAAGCTTGTCTTGCCGTCCTGCCGGGCGAGGTCGCGCGTGAGCCGCTCGATACTTCGTCCGGGCGCAAGATCGACGAGGAACTGCGCCTTGCCGTCGCGCTCCAGTCCGCCGCGGAGCGCCGCCGCATGGGCATAGACGAGGCTGCCTTCGACGCCGTGGCGGCTCACCACGAACTCGCCGGGAAATGCGCCGGCTTCGGAGGTGACGACCACGGACTTCAACGGCTCGCCGGCGAAGCGTTCGCGAAAGCTTTCGCTCCAGTCGACGTCGAAACCGCAGTTGGCGGACCGGAAATCATGGACCGTCACCCCTTTGCCGCGCAGCCACGGCACCCAGGCGGCGTCGGAGCCCAGTCTTGGCCAGCTTGCGCCGCCGAGCGCCAGCAGCGTAGCATCCGCGTGGGCGATTCGCCGACCTTGCGGAGTCTCGAACATATAGCCGCCTTCCGCGAAGCCCAGCCAGCGGTGGCGGGTATGCAGCCGGATGCCTTGCGCCTCGAGGCGTCGGAGCCAGGCGCGCAGGAGCGGCGAGGCTTTCATCACCTTCGGAAAGACACGGCCCGACGAGCCGACGAATGTATCCGTGCCGAGGCCGAAAGCCCAGGACCGCACATCCTCCGGGGTGAAGGCATCGAGCGCCGGTCGCAGGCGGTCTGACGCCGCGCCGAAACGGGTGACGAAGCGCGAATAGTCTTCGGCATGGGTGATGTTGAGGCCGGATTTGCCTGCAAGCAGGAACTTGCGAGCAGCGGTCGGCATCGCCTCGTAGATCGTCACGGCATGCCCCTTGGCGGACAGGACCTCGGCTGCCATCAGGCCCGCGGGCCCGCCGCCGATGACAGCAATCTCCTTCGCTCCCACTGTCGGCCCCTTCAAATCCGTACTTCCGTTGGCGCAGGACCTGTGGACTCGCGCAGGATGAGTTCGACGGGCCAGAGCTCGTGAATTTCGCTCGCCGGCCTGCCGCCGAGCAATTGCAGCACCAGGTCTGCCGATCGCGCCCCGGCCGCGCGCATGGAGGAGCGGGTCGCCGAAAGCGAGGGAATCATGTTCTCCGGCGTCAGATAGGGGAAAACGTCATCATGGGCGATCACCGAGATATCGCGTCCGATGACGAGCCCGCGCGAACGCACCGCCCGGTAGACCCCGAGCACCGTCATCATCGAGCCGGCGACGAAGGCGGTGGGGCGCGGCGATTGCTCCAGGTAGGAGCGTGCAAGGCGAAAGCCGAGCTCGTCGGTGAAGTGACCGTGCGCGACAAGTCGCGGGTCGAAGGCAACGCCGCGCTCCTGCAGTGCATCGCGGTAGCCCTTGTCGCGGTGGAGCGAGAACGTTCTTCCGGCGGGGCCGTTGATCATCACGATGCGCTTGTGTCCGAGATCGAGCAGGTGAGAGGTCGCCCTCCGGACGGCACCCTCATTGTCGATGTCGAGCCAGGCATGCGGCACTTCGGTTTCGGAGCGGCCGTGGACAAGGAAGGGAAAGCCGAGATCATTCAGCAGAGCGATACGCTCGTCGTTCGGCTTCGGAGAGTGGACGATGACGGCGTCGACGCGGCCACTCGTGGCAAGACGGCTGTAGATCGGGATTTCGTCGGTGGAGTCGCGATCCGTGGTGGGGCTGACGAGAATGTCGATGTCCTCCCCGTCCAGCCGCTCGGCCATGCCGCTCATGAATTCGGCGAAATGGAATTCGCCGGTGCGGCCCATGACCACGCCGATCGCGCCCGCCCGGCCGGTGACCAGACGCACGGCATTGATGTTCGGGCGATAGCCGAGGCGCACGGCCTCTTCCGCCACGCGCTTGCGAGTCTTCTCGTTCACCTCCGGATAGCCGCCGAGCGCGCGGCTGACGGTTGTCGGCGAAAGGCCCAGTTGGCGGGCAAACTCCTTCAGCTTCATCTGGGCTTTTATTCCCTTAACCCCGTTGCCCGATCAGGAATATACGCCTTCGTCGCCAGGGACAACCGATCGCCGATCGTCTGCTATGGCGCAGAACACCGCCTTCGGCCCGGGCGACATTTAACCAAAGCGCTTTAAAACAGCTTCCGAAAAAGAAGATAACTCCCGTTGGGGTCCAAAAACTCGGCAACAGTTGCCAATAATGGAACTGGTTGATAAGAAAAGAGAGTATTCCGAAACATCGAACTGGAGCAGGGGATGCGTCCCGCGTATTGACAAGTGGCGGAGCTTTTGGCAGTTTTTCTCAGCCAAACCGTTTTCGAATTTGGAGGAGTCATCGAGCGGTTGGAGAGCTGGAGGAGCGACCGGACATGACACTGCTGCTGAGGACCCTGACTGTTTTTGCTGCACTCGGCGCTGCCGAGATGACCGCCGCCGCGGAGCTCTCGCTTGCGGCCAACACCACCGGCAAGAATGTGAATTTCATGCGCGAGCAGCTCGATCTGTTCGAGAAGCAGACGGGCCATAAGGTCAACCTCGTCACCATGCCGCCGTCGAGCAGCGAACAGTTCAGTCAGTATCGTTTGTGGCTCGCCGCCGGAAACAAGGATGTCGACGTTTATCAGACGGACGTCATCTGGGCGCCACAGCTTGCGGACCAGTTCATCGACCTGGCGGAAGCGACGAAGGATGTGGTCGGCGACCATTTCCTTTCGATCATCGCATCGCAGACCGTCAATGGGCGCCTCGTGGCGCTGCCGATCTTCACCGATGCGCCGGCGCTCTATTACCGCAAGGACTTGCTCGAGAAACACGGAAAGACGCCGCCCAGGACCTGGGACGAATTGGCGGCAACCGCCAAGGAGATCCAGGAGAAGGAGCGCGCTGCCGGGCAGGCGGATATCTGGGGCTTTGTCTTCCAGGCGAACGCCTATGAGGGGCTGACCTGCAATGCGCTCGAATGGATCAAGTCCTCCGGCGGCGGCCAAATCGTCGAGCCGGACGGCACGATTTCCGTCAACAACGAAATGGCGGCTGCCGCCATAGATCGGGCCAAGGAATGGATCGGCACGATCGCACCGGAGGGTGTGCTCGCCTATCAGGAGGAGGAATCTCGCGGCGTCTGGCAGACGGGCAATGCCGTGTTCATGCGCAATTGGCCCTATGCCTATGCTCTCGGCAATGGCGATGACAGCGCCGTCAAGGGTAAGTTCGAGGTCATGCCGCTGCCGACCGCGAACGACGGCGAAGAACCTTCTTCGGCGCTTGGCGGCTGGAATCTCGCAGTGTCGAAATATTCCGACGAGCAGGAAGCGGCGATCGAGCTGGTGAAGTTCCTGTCTTCGAAGGCGGTGCAGAAGGAGCGCGCCCTGCAGCTCTCGCAACTGCCGACGATCGCCTCGCTCTACGACGACCCGGACGTCGCTGCTGCGCAGCCCTTCATGCCGAACTGGAAACCGATCTTCGAGAGCGCGGTGCCGCGGCCGTCGGCGGTCACCAAGGTCAAATACAACGAGGTCTCCTCGAGGTTCTGGAGCGCCGTCCACAACACGCTCTCCGGCGACGGAACCGCCGCCGAGAATCTCGAACTGCTCGAGGTCGAACTGACCGAAGTCAAGGGCGACAGCTGGTAAGCCTCCCCGAGGCAGGGAAGCGCCGATAATTCGCATCTGCTTCCTTGCCTTGCAGCGGTCGCCTGGGGATGGCGGTCGGATCGGCCGCCATCCCCCCTCGAAACCAGTGGCGAAAGCCGAACGCAGGGGAGCCACAGTCATGACCGATCTTGCCGTCGCGGATCCGCCGGCCGCACTCGGGCGCCACATGCAGATCCATTCAGACCTAAAGGCGCAGCGCGTCCGCTCAGCCTGGGTGTTCCTGGCGCCGACGCTTCTCGTGCTGGCGTTCGTCGCCGGTTGGCCGCTCGTCAGGACCATCTATTTCAGCTTGACCAATGCGTCGCTGACCAACCTCGCGGGCGCCGAGTTCATCGGCATCGACAATTATCTCACCTGGATCACGCTGAAGAGTGGCCGTACAATCTATCGGGGCCTGCTTGCCGAGCCAGCCTGGTGGAACGCCGTCTGGAACACGCTTAAATTCACCTTGATCTCCGTCAGCATCGAGACGGTGCTCGGGCTCGTGGTGGCCTTGGTGCTGAACGCGCAATTCCGGGGGCGCGGCCTGGTGCGTGCCGCCATCCTCATCCCCTGGGCCATCCCGACGATCGTATCGGCGAAGATGTGGGCCTGGATGCTCAACGACCAGTTCGGCATCCTGAACGACATCCTGCTCGGCCTCGGCCTGGTCAGCCAAAAAATCGCCTGGACCGCCAATCCGGATACCGCGATGATCGCCGTTTTGATCGTCGACGTCTGGAAGACGACGCCTTTCATGGCGCTCCTCATCCTCGCTGGACTGCAGATGGTACCGGGCGATATCTACGAGGCCGCGAAGATCGATGGTGTTCATCCGGTGAAAATATTCTGGCGGGTGACGCTGCCGCTCATTCGCCCCGCGCTGATGGTCGCGGTCATTTTCCGCATGCTCGACGCGTTGCGCATCTTCGACCTGATCTACGTGCTGACCCCCAACAACGCCCAGACGAAGACGATGTCGGTACTGGCGCGCGAGAACCTCTTCGATTTCGACAAGTTCGCCTACGGCGCCGCCGCCTCGACCATGCTCTTTCTCATCATCGCCGGCATCACCGTCCTTTACATGTGGTTCGGGCGGGTCAATTTCGAAGGAGAACGCTGATGGCCGCCATCGTCGCAAAGCGTGCCGCCTTTTACGCCCTGGTCGTCGTTATCATGGTGATCGCGGTCTTTCCCTTCTATTATGCGGTGCTCACGAGCCTCAAATCCGGCACTGCGCTCTTCCGCGTCGATTATTGGCCGACGGGACTCTCCCTTGCCAATTACAAAAGCGTCGTCTCGCAGGGCAGCTTCCTGCGGAATCTCGGGAACTCGCTGCTGGTCGCGACCTCGGTCGTCGCCATTTCCCTGCTGCTTGCGGTGACCGCAGCCTATGCGCTCGGGCGGGTGCGGTTTCGCGGTCGAGCCCTGCTGCTACTCACCATCCTGTCGGTGTCGATGTTTCCGCAAATCGCGGTGCTTGCCGGCCTGTTTGAGCTCGTGCGCTCCGCCGGCATCTTCAACACGCCGCTGGCGCTGATCTTGTCCTATATGATCTTCACGCTTCCGTTCACCGTCTGGGTGCTCACCACCTTCATGCGCGACCTGCCGGTCGAGATCGAGGAGGCGGCGATCGTCGACGGCGCCTCGCCCTGGGTCATCATCACCCGCGTCTTCATGCCGCTCATGTGGCCGGCGCTGGTGACGACCGGTCTGCTTGCCTTTATCGCCGCCTGGAACGAGTTCCTCTTTGCACTGACATTCACCTCGTCCGACACGCAGCGCACCGTGCCGGTCGCGATCGCGCTGCTCTCCGGCAGCAGCAACTTCGAAATTCCCTGGGGCAACATCATGGCCGCATCAGTGATCGTCACCGTGCCGCTGGTGGTCCTGGTGCTGATTTTTCAGCGGCGGATCATATCCGGCCTCACGGCCGGTGGCGTTAAAGGCTGAGCGTTTTTGCAGTCGGGCGGAACACCTGACGTCGCGCAATTGCGGTGAAAACAAATTGGATAGAGCGTCGCGCGAACGCATGTGAGCGCATTCTAGATATCTGGGAGAGTATTATGGCAGAGCTGCAATTGCGCGACATCCGCAAGTCCTTCGGCGCTTTCGAGGTCATCAAGGGCGTCAGCATGGACATACGGGCGGGCGAGTTCATGGTCTTCGTCGGTCCTTCCGGATGCGGCAAATCCACGCTCTTGAGACTGATCGCGGGGCTCGAGGAGATCACGTCCGGCACGCTTTCCTTCGACGGCCGAGTGGTCAACCATCTCGTGCCATCGAAACGCGGCATTGCCATGGTCTTCCAGTCCTATGCGCTCTATCCGCACATGACGGTCTACCAGAACATGGCCTTCGGCATGCAGCTCGCCAGCAAGGACAAAGAGCAGTGCAGGAAGCGCGTGGAGACAGCGGCAGAGATGCTGCAGCTAACCCCCTATCTCGAAAGGCTGCCGCGCCAGCTTTCCGGCGGTCAGCGCCAGCGCGTGGCGATCGGCCGCGCGATCGTGCGCGACCCGAAGGTCTTCCTCTTCGACGAGCCGCTGTCGAATCTCGATGCGGCGCTGCGCGTGGCGACCCGAATCGAAATCGCCAAGCTTCACCGTAGCATGCACAAGACGACGATGATCTACGTCACGCACGACCAGGTCGAGGCGATGACGCTTGCGGATCGGATCTGCGTGCTGCGCGACGGGCGCGTCGAGCAGATCGGCACTCCGCTGGAGCTCTACGAAATCCCGAATTCGGTGTTCGTCGCAGGCTTCATCGGCTCGCCGAAGATGAATTTCCTCTCCGGTCCCTTCGCCACGGCTTACGATGCCCACACGATCGGCATTCGTGCCGAGCATCTGGAAATCGATCCGACGGGCGGTGTCTGGTCCGGAACGGTCGTCCACTCCGAGATGCTCGGTTCTGACAGCTATGTTTATCTCGACATCGGCACAGAGGAGCCGGCGATCGTCCGCGAGAGCGGCACGTCTCGCCACGGGCCTGGAGAGACCGTGCGGATCTCGCCGGCCGCCGGCCAGATCCATCGCTTCGATGCGGCTGGGCGCTCCATCGGGCGCATGCAGATGCGGGGTGCCGCTTAGATCGACCGATTCGGGATCATTTCAAAACGCCAGACGTTAGACCGGCTAGGGCGCCGCGCGTCTGATCAGACGCGCAAAGACCGCTGCAGCACTTTGTCTCCCTAAATCCAGATCGATTTTGAGGGGACATGCATAGGGTGAACGCCAGGCCCTGAGCCCGCGTCGACAATGTCAAACAATATAGCGGGCATCCGTCCTGGGTGCCGAGACCACGAGGAGACTGACCTTGTCCATAAACGCAATCGTGTGGGGCGAAAACATCCACGAGCAGAAGAATGCCACGGTCCGGGAGATCTATCCGGACGGCATGCACAACACCATTGCCGCGGCGCTCAAAGCCGATCCGGCCATAGAGGCGACGACCGCGACGCTGCAGGAGCCGGAGCACGGCCTCACCGAAAAGCGGCTCGCCTCGGCCGACGTGCTCCTCTGGTGGGGCCACGCCGCCCACGGCGCCGTCGACGACGAGATCGTCGAACGCGTCGCAAAACGCGTTTGGGAAGGCATGGGGCTGATCGTGCTCCATTCCGGCCACTTCTCCAAAGTCTTCAAACGACTGATGGGCACACCCTGCGCACTGAAATGGCGCGAGGCGGGCGAACGGGAACGCGTGTGGGTGGTCAATCCGCGCCACCCGATCGCCGAAGGCCTCGACGATCACTTCGTGATCGAGCATGAGGAAATGTATGGCGAATATTTCTCCGTGCCGGAGCCGCTGGAGACGGTGTTCATCTCCTGGTTCGCCGGCGGCGAGGTATTCCGCTCGGGGCTCACCTGGCGGCGCGGCGCGGGCAACATCTTCTACTTCCGCCCGGGGCATGAAACCTATCCCACCTATCACGACGCCACGGTGCACCACGTGCTCCGCAACTCGGTGAAATGGGCCTACAACCCTCAAGGCGCCTACGAGGCGATCCACAAAGCGCCGAACGTGCGGGTCGAAAAGGCATTGGAACCGATCGAGGAACGAGGTCCGAAGCTGCATCGCGCCGGCGAAGCGGGCTACAGATGAGGGGATTCCCATGCGCTTGCTGATACTCGGAACCGGCGGCATGGCAAACAGCCACGCTAATGCATTCTCCAAGATAGAGGGCGTCGAGATAGTCGGCGCCGTCGATGTCGACCCGTCGCGTGCCAAGGCCTTCGCTGCCCAGCACGACATCGACCAAACCTTCACCTCGCTCGAGGAAGCGATCGACTGGGGCGAGTTTGATGCGGTCACCAACGTCACGCCGGACAAGGCGCATCATCCGACGACGCTGGCGCTGATTGCCGCCGGCAAGCACGTGCTCTGCGAAAAGCCGCTTGCGGAGAACTACGACAAGGCGGCGGAAATGGCCGAGGCCGCCGAGCGCTCAGGCCTCGTCACAATGGTGAACCTCACCTATCGCAACGTCGCGCCGTTGCAGAAGGCCCGTGAGCTGGTGCTCAGCGGCGAGATCGGCCGGATTCGGCATCTGGAGGCATCCTACCTGCAAAGCTGGCTGGTCTCCAAGGCCTGGGGTGATTGGGCGCGCGAGTCGAAATGGCTGTGGCGGCTCTCGACGAAGCATGGCTCCAACGGCGTCCTCGGAGACGTCGGCATTCATATCCTGGACTTCGCCGGCTATGGCGCCGGCAGTTGGGTCGAGCGGGTCTTCGCGCGCCTCAAGTCCTTTGAAAAGGCGCCGGGAAACCGTATCGGCGAATATGACCTCGACGCCAATGACAGCTTTGCGATGACGGTGGAACTGGAGAATGGGGCGATGGGCGTGATCCACGCGAGCCGCTGGGCGACTGGCCATCTCAATGAGCTGAGGCTGCGGCTGCACGGCGACAGGGGCGCGCTGGAAGTGGTCCACACGCCGCAAGGGTCGTTCCTCAAGGGCTGCCTGGGGGAGGACGTCGAAACGGCCGTCTGGCGCGAGATCGATGCCGGTATGGTGCCGACCAATTACCAGCGCTTCGTCGAGGCGGTCCGCGCCGGGCAGATGGTGGAACCCGGATTCCGCCACGCCGCCAACCTGCAGAAGGTACTGGATCTTGCGATCGAAACCGAACGGGAGCGCTGCGAAATCGAAATAGTCGCCTGAGGCGCGTCGCGCTCAGTCCGCTGAGCGGGAAGAACTCGTGATGGCGGTTCGTCCCGCTCGAACGCTCGTCATCCTATCCCGGATTCCTTCCTGGATAGCGGTGATCTAGGCATGCAAGTGATGGCGATGATCCCAGAGGGCCCAGGCTGCCAGTGCGGCGACAAGCAGACCAAGAATGACGTGGGTCCACATTGCGTTCACGTTCGCCATGAAACCGAGAATCCAGGGAGATACGACCAACCACAGGCCGATCACCATATTGGCCCATTCCTCCCATTCGGCGAAGGCCGAAAGGGTTGCGACCGCCAAGGCGCCGAGCACGACCCCGACGATCCAGGCGTTCCAGGTCGGAGTGGCTTCCGTTGCAAAGCCGATGACCCAGGGGGAAAGGAACAGGCATATTGCCAAGACCAGGTTCGCCCAGTCCTGGGCTCTTCTTCCTGCCATGAGAGTGTTGGGCATGAGAACCTCCACGTATGAAGCTTCGTCAAAGCGTCACCACTCGCGTGCAACACACGTTGCAGCTCCGCTCGGTCCAGATCGCACGGTCGCTGTAACGCTTTGAATTGCTGGGTAATTTTACCCGCAAATCGAAGTCGATTCAAGAAATCCCGCAACATACGGTTTTTGTGGATTATTCGTTGCCTGCTCGGCTTCGTAAATCGAATTTCCCGGCAGTTCGGCTGGGACGATCTGGAAGCGGGTCCGCAGCTCTGACGCGTCGAAACCGC
>JAPSJG010000277.1 GCA_031178305.1 Sinorhizobium sp. | reverse complement strand
GCCGCGTCAACCGCGCCCGCCAGCGCCTTCAGGAGATACTCCAGGTCCATGGCGAAAACGACTATGGCCCGGATGAGACCTCCGCTCCCATCACCTCGCGTGCCTTCGTTTCCGGAACATAACCTTGATCCTAGGAAGTTAGTGCGGGGTGCGGGCGGAAACCGTGCACACTTTCATTATGCCGCGCTATCCTTAAATCGACCGCGATTTCGGGAGACATTCAGCGATTCACGTTCGCTGTAGAATGCGTCCGGCCTTGCGGATGCACGGCGTCTGCTCTTTGCTTACGATTGCTGCCGATCTAAGAATAAGGGATCGGAGCGCCAGGCCCTTTGACGCGCGGCGCCGCACACGTTCAAACCGATGCATGAGGTGACCGCGATGCTGCCAATGCTTGCTGGGGTGCTCGGCTCGCAAGACCGGCTTGGAGCATTGCATGCCGCCGTGCCCGACATGGCCCTGCCTGACGGCGATTTCGACGCACTGGCACGGCTTGCGGCCGGGCTGTTCGAAGCGCCGATCGCTCTGGTCACGCTCGTCGATCAAGAATGGCAATGGTTCAAGGCGGCCGTCGGTACGACGGAAACGCGGATGCGCACAGAGGAGTCGTTCTGTGCCCATACGATTGCAGGGGGCGACGGCGCTTTTGTCGTGCTCGACGCCTCTTGTCATCCGGTGTTTCGATATCGACGCAACGACACCCCGTTCCTGCAGTTTTATGCGGGTGTTCCGATCCTCATCGATGGTAAGGCGGTCGGTACGGTCTGTGTCCTTGACGCCGCTCCCCGCCACGGGGTCTCGACAAAACAGATCGAGGAGTTGCGGCGGATCGGCGATTTGGCGGCCTCGCTGCTCAAGCTCAAGGACGAGACACGCTGGCGGGCGCAACGGGAGGACGCGCTGCTGGGTGAACAGCAGCGGCTTGCAATGGCGTTGCAAGCCGCGAATGTCGGCAGCTGGCTATGGGACATTCGCGTCGGGACGGTTGCCTGCGATGGCGCAATGATGCGCATGTTCGGACTGCAGGCGGAAGGGACGGCGAGCGCCAAGGCGGTCTTTTCCGCCATCCACCCGGACGACCGCGCCGCGACCTTCGCGAAGCTTCGCCAGGCCATGGCCGCCGATGAGGAATATGACGGCATGTTCCGAATCCGTGCGAGTGGACGTTGGCTGCTTGGACGCGGCAGGGTGCACACCCGCGACGGCAATGGGGTCCCGCTTACCTTTTTGGGTATGACAATCGACGTCTCCGAGCAGCAGACTGCCGTCCAGCGGACCCGTCTGCTGCTGAAGGAACTGAACCATCGGGTGAAGAACACGCTCGCGATGTTGCAATCCCTGGCGCGACAGACGCTACGCCAGACGAGCGATCCGGCCGAATTCATGACCGCCTTCGCCGGCAGGCTGCAGGCGATCTCCGAAGCGCATGTGCTTCTGTCGGAGTATGAGTGGGGCACGATCCGTCTCTCCGAACTGATCTCGAAACAATTGCGACCCTATGTCAGCGATTATTTGGAGCAGGTCGAACTGCACAAGGACGAGATCCTGCTTGGGCCCGACCAGGCGGTCGGACTGGGATTGGTGCTGCACGAGTTGGCGACAAATGCGGTGAAGTATGGCTCACTGTCGGTGCCGAAAGGAAAGATCGTGCTGACGGCGCGCGGCGTGGTCGAGGAGGGCGGGGCAGTATTGCATCTGACGTGGACCGAGGTGGGCGGGCCGCCGGTTAGCGAACCCCGGCGGCGCGGCTTCGGCTCCCTTTTGATCGAGCGCAGCCTGGACAAGATCATCGGCAGTTCGGTCAAGGTCGAATATATGCCGGCCGGCGTGACCGCGCTGATCCGCCTGCCACTTTAGGTCCTTCTTTGTGTGCATGTCGTTTATCCCAACCGCTGCACACGCTTGGGCGAAAATCGGTTCCGATTTTCGGGCCGATACGCTAGGACCTTTCGCGGCGGCGACGGCCGGTGCCGAGACCGAGCAAAGCGCCCAGTGCGATTGCGGTGCCGAGGGCGAGCAGTGGTTGTCTCCGCAGCAGGCTGGTGCCAGCCATGAGCGCCAGGTTCGTCTTCGCCAGCGAGCGGCGTCGGCGTTCTTCCGCGAGGCGGCGGTCGCGAGCGTTAAGGCCCGCAATGACGGCGACGAGAATAAGGGCGGCCACCACGAGCCCGAGCGCCACGCCCACCGCAGCCGTCACGGGCGAGAAATACTGGGCAAGCAGCAGCGCAATCGCCACGAGAGCGAAGACGTAGGCCGTGGCGAGCAGTAGCGCGATGGCCGTCCATAGGAGTGCGTTGCGCTTGTAGCGGGAGGCTGCGGCGCCGAAATCGGCGGCCACCAATGCGGTCAGCACTGCCGCTAACGTCTGCATCGCCTACTCCCCGGTCTCGTTGTGGCTCCGGTCTTCATGACACTTTCGCCAGGGCCGCGCTCCAGGCGACCCCGGCAGCGGCCTAACGGCGCAGCATGGCGGCTGCAATCAGACCGATGATGGCAGCCACGCCGACAGTTGCGACCGGATGCTCGCGGACCGTGCGGCGCAATTCCCTCTCCGTGTCGGCATAGCGGCGGCGAAGGTCGGAAAGCATCTGCTCGCCGTTGGCAAGCAGGTCCTGAAAATCCGTTTCCGCCTGCTCCCGCACATCGCGAGCTCGCGACTTTGCGTCGTGAGAGGCCGCCGCGCCCCGATCGGCGATCAATGTCGCAAGACGGCCGATATCGTCGCGCATCTGCTGAAGCTGATCGTCGGAAGTGGCCATCGCGCTGCCATTCCGCTTCCTGCTGCTTGAACCGGAGAAAAGACCCGTTGACATTATTCTGCTCCCTTCACTGTTACGCCGGCCAACGATGCCGGCGCTTCATCCGAACTTGCAAGTTCATTCAGAGGGAAGGACAGGCCAGCCCTTTGCCGAAGCGGCGTTTCCCACTGGCGCTTCAATCAACGCATGAGAGCGAAATTTGTTTCGATTAATCTTATCGTTGCTATCGCCCAACGATCGCGGTCAGCGCGTCGGGTGCGGCCTCGAACGAAACGCCGTGCAGCACTTGCCGGCCGGAGAGGCGGACGGAGATATCGTAAGAGCCCTGATCATGCGCGTCACAGTCCCGTATGCGAGCGCCCGCGGAGCAAGATCCACAGGAAGAAGGGGGCGCCTACAACGCCGGTGATAATGCCGATCGGCAGTTCGGCGGGCGAAACGATCGTGCCGCCTTGTTATAAGGATCTCGCTGTCGCCGCCGAACAGTTCGCGGCTTTCCACGATCCGTGTTGACTGGCTGATCGGGCTCGGGCTGAGATCTCTGCGTGTCGGGGTCGTTCGGTGTCACGGATTCAGGCAGTTCGCAAAGGGGCCGGGCGCTTTTCCCGGCATTCCTGTCGCGCAATGCCATTTGCTATCTTGACTTTATTACTCATATTTTTTTAAGCACGCAATACAGGATTGTTCACAGTCAAGTTAAATGCCCCGCGCCTTCGGCGGGGCGGAGCATGGATGGTGTCGTGATGGTCTATTTTCCCCGTTTCGTCCTCGCGGCTGCGACCGCGGTACTGTCCGCCCCAGGCGCGGTCCTTGCGCAAGAGGCGACCGCTTCGGGCGGACTGACGATCGAACTCAACGAGGTCGCACCTTCGGAGAAGGGCTGCAAGCTGACCTTCGTTGCCGACAACGGCTTTGAGCAGTCGCTCTCCAGGGTCTCCTTCGAGTTCGTCCTCTTCGATCAGAAAGGACTCGTCGAGCGCATGGCCGTACTCGACTTCCGCGACCTGCCCTCCGGCAAAACGAAGGTCAGGCAATTCGATCTGCCCGGCACGAAATGTGAGGCGGTCAAAAGCCTGCTGATCAACGATGCGCCGGCCTGCTTGGGTGAGGGTATCGACAAGGGCGCCTGCATGACGCGTCTGAAGACCGGCTCCAGGTCGGCGGTGGACCTCAAGGGCTGAATGCCCGGTCGCTGAAATGCCGTTGGAAGGCGAGCGCGGATGAAGCAAATCGTCAAATGGGGCGGGGCGATCGGCCTCTCGCTGCTGGCGCATGCCGGCGGCGCAATGCTGTTCGAGCCGAGCAAGGACGAGGTCCTCATGGCTGGCGGCGCGGCGACCGAGGTCACCTTGCTTGGCGATGCATTTCAGGATTCGCTTCAGGCCGGCGAGCCGTCCGAGGTGATAGAACCGACGCAAGAAACGGCCGAGGAACTGACGCCGACCGCGATACAGGCGATGGAAGAGGCAGCCGAAGCGACAGAGCCTGCATTGCCCGATATCGCCTCGGAACAGCCGTCCGACATGGTGCCCACGGAGGCGGACGTCATCCTGCCCGCGGAGGAGATGCCGGCCGCAGAGGTCGCTGAGGCGCCGGTGGTCGCGAGCGTCGCGCCGGTCGAGACGGTCGTTCCACAGGAGAAGCCGGAGCCGCCAAAGATCGAAAAGCCGAAGGTCGAGAAGCAGAAGAAAGAGGCCGTAAAGAAAAAGAAGAATGCCCGAAAGAAGGCGGGCGAAGCGGGCGATCAGACGGCAACCCGGGTCAAGGGGCAGGCGGACGGCATCGAAAGCGCCGCCCTGACCGCGGCGACTGGTGCAAGGAGAGGCACTGCCGCTCAGGAAGCGGGCAATGCCGCAATCGACAACTATAGGGGCAAAGTCCGGCGAAAGCTCAGCCGGGCGCGGTACTATCCGGCCGAAGCCAAGCGCCAGGGCTTGCGCGGCGTCGCGCATGTGCGCTTCACCGTGACCTCCAATGGAGGGCTTGCCGGCGTCAGTCTCGCCCGAAGCGCCGGGTCGCGGATTCTCGACGAGGCGGCGCTCGATGCGGTGCGCCGGGCGGCGCCCTTCCCGCCCATCCCGGCCGGAGCCGGACGAGACAGCTGGGTCTTTACCATTCCGATCGACTTCAAACGCTGAATGCCCCCTGCGCGGGCATGGCAGGCCTTCGCTGCAGGGCTACGTGCGCCGCATTATAATATGACTGAGGATCTCATGTTTATACTTTACTGCGACAATCAAGTTTAATAGGGTGCCGCCGTTCGCAACCGGGCGGTGTACGCCGATGCACAATTTGAAGGCGATCGGCGATAGGGCTCGCCTCGCCGAGGCAAGCGGAGAGGAATGCATGCGCGGCAAGCGTCAGCAGAATTCAGGCAAGGCCGGCAACGGCAAGTCGAAGGAGGAAACGAGCTCGGCGCGGCCGCCGGGCGGCAAGGCGACGCTCGAGGGGCGCAGTTTCCTTTATGTCGGCGGCCGCGACTGCCAGGTCGCCCATTTACGTGAGATCGCCAGTTCCTATGGCGCGGAACTAATCCATCATGACGGCGGTTTGCGCGAGGCGGTCTCGCGTATCGACCGGGTTCTGCCCTCGGTCGACTGCGTCTTCTGCCCCATCGACTGCATCAGCCACGACGCATGTCTTCGCGTGAAGACGGGCTGCAAGAAGTGGGGCAAGGCCTTTGTACCGCTGCGCAATGGCTCGAAATCGAGCCTGGCGCGGGCGCTACAGGACCTCTCCGGCGGCGATGACAATTGATTCCTTACGAGGGCGAGGGCGGGCGTCATCGCCGATGCGCCCCGACGCATGGAGTGTCTAAGATGAATGATGAGCGTCCCGATCAAATGATGATGATCGGCCTTCACAAGCTGGCGTCCCGGTTCGGTG
>JAPSJG010000276.1 GCA_031178305.1 Sinorhizobium sp. | reverse complement strand
TCGCTGCCGTCGCAATTGACGCAGGCCTTCATGATCGCCTTCAGGTGCTTGGCGACGATCTTGGAGCCGGTGACGAGGGCGGCAACCTTCTGCTCTTCCTTGACCTTCCAGTTGATGTATTCCTCGATGTCCGGATGGTCGATGTCCACGACCACCATCTTGGCGGCGCGTCGCGTCGTTCCGCCCGACTTGATGGCGCCGGCGGCGCGGTCGCCGATCTTCAGGAAGCTCATGAGGCCGGAGGACTTGCCGCCGCCCGACAGCTTCTCCCCCTCGGCGCGAAGCTGAGAGAAGTTGGAGCCGGTACCGGAGCCGTATTTGAAGAGGCGCGCCTCCCGCACCCAGAGGTCCATGATGCCGCCCTCGTTGACGAGGTCGTCGGCGACCGACTGGATGAAGCAGGCATGCGGCTGGGGATGTTCGTAAGCGGATTTGGACTTCGTCAGCTTGCCAGTGAATGGGTCGACATAGAAGTGGCCCTGGCCGGGGCCGTCAATGCCATAGGCCCAGTGCAGGCCGGTATTGAACCATTGCGGCGAGTTCGGCGCGACTCGTTGGGTGGCGAGCATATAGGCAAGCTCGTCGCTGAAGGCGCTAGCATCCTCTTCCGTGTCGAAATAGCCGCCCTTCCAGCCCCAATAGGTCCAGGTGCCGGCCAGCCGATCGAACACCTGGCGGGCGTCGGTTTCCGAGCCGAATTGCTCCTCTTTCGGCAGCGCCTTCAGCGCTTCGGTGTCCGGAACAGATCGCCACAGGAAAGAGGGTACGTCGTTTTCCTCGACGCGCTTCAGCTTTGCCGGCACGCCGGCCTTGCGGAAGTACTTCTGCGCGAGGATGTCGGCGGCAACCTGGGAGAACTGCGCCGGCACATCGATGTTCTCGAGGCGGAAAACGATTGAGCCGTCCGGGTTTTTGATCTCACTCGTCGCCTTGCGGAATTCTATGTCGGCATAGGCAGATTGCCCTGCCTTCGTGAACCGGCGTTCGATCTTCATTGTCCCGTCCTTTGTTGCCATGCGCCAAGGCGCAGTTAACCCCGCCCGGCCGCGAGGTCTCTCGCAGCCAGCTTCCAGCTTCCGTTCTCTCAAGGAACCCAGATCCTGGGTAGCCTGTATCTTGTGATTATGCTGGCTGCAAACACTAAATATAGTACTAACAGGTTCTTTACGCCAGCTTGAATGTCGTTTCGGCGCCTTAAAAAATCGCGCAGGGAATCCCGCTGCGGGCCAAGCGGTGTCACCCGCTTCAACCGCATGCCGGAACCGACGATTTAGGGGAATGAACCGGCCTCTCAATTTTCCGGTTCGCCGCCGTCGCAACTTGCAATCCATTAACCGTGAATCGCCGCTCAGCGTCAAGAGGTGGTTTGTGACAGAATTTTGAGCGCTATATCTTGTGTGGACGGCTTGTGGAAAACGGGGACATCAACCAACTCGTTGAAAATCAGAGGCTTCCGTTGATTGCCTGCAACAGAGCCGAAGCGACCGGGGCGACATCAGATTTTTCAGGGGTAAAAAAGCAGGCAAAAGCATCTCCCTGCGCCACCCGCGATTGCACCGAAAACCGAAACCACGATGCGGCCACTGATTCGGCGAAGCAGTTATCGATCCCAAGGGTAAGACGCGCGGCGCTGTAGTTGCGGAGAGCGGGCGGGTATCGGCTCAATTCGCATTCGCAAGCTTTTCCGGGGAACACCCGGAGCGATACCGTATGTGGATCACGATGCTACAGGGCACGAACGCTTCGGCTTCGGCGGGCCGTCGCGCGCTTATCCGGTTCGCCCCAGGCCGGAAAGCCGGTCAACTCTCCACCCGCTTCTGCAGTTCTCGCGCGCCGTTCGGAGCGTTGACCTTGCCCGAACTGATGAAGAAGGCGAAGACGTCGCGCGGCGCCCTTTGAGGCTTTCGCTCAGGCGCGCTCTTCTCCAAGTCATCCGGCTCGTTGCCGGCGGCAAAGGTCTTCAGCCGCTCTGCCCACAGGTCGAGACCCTCCGGCGGATAGCAGCTCTTCACCTCGTCGCTGCCCTTTTGCAAGCGGGCATAGACGAAATCGGCGGTGACGTCGGCAATCATCGGATAATCCTCGTGCTCGGCGAGCACGACCGCCACCTTGTATTTGTCGAGCAGCGTCACGAAATCCGCGGCCTGGAAAGAAGGATGGCGGACTTCGACGACATGGCGGAGCGTTAACCCGTCCTGCTTCTGCGGCAGAAGCTTCAGGAATCCCTCGAAATCATCCGGTTCAAATTTTTTGGTCGGCGCAAATTGCCAGAGGATGGGGCCAAGGCGATCGCCCAATTCCGCCAGGCCTTGAGCGAGAAAACGCTCCATCGAATCACCGGCTTCCGCAAGGACCTTGCGATTCGTCACATAGCGGCTCGCCTTCAGCGAGAATACGAAGCCATCCGGAACCTCTGCTGCCCATTTGGCAAAGGTCTCCGGCTTTTGCGAGCTGTAATAAGTACCGTTAACCTCGATCGCGCGCAGCTCCTTGCCGGCATATTCAAGCTGCCGCTTCTTCGGAAGGTCGGTGGGGTAGAAGGTGCCTTCCCAAGGCTCGAAATTCCAGCCGCCGATACCGACGCGGATTTCCCCGGTTTCTGCCATCGTCTCCTCCCTCGGGCCGCGGTGCGAGCAGCCTGTTCATTTCGCCCGTGCGGGACGACAATATAGGCGGCGCATGTCTACTCCGCCGCCACCACCTTCTTCATCGGCCGGCGCTCAAGAAGCTCCTTCAGGAACTGACCGGTATAGGAGCGCGGCTCCTTTACGACCTCTTCCGGCGTACCCTTGGCGATGACCTCGCCGCCGCCGTCGCCGCCCTCGGGGCCGAAATCGATAATCCAGTCGGCCGTCTTGATGACTTCTAGATTGTGCTCGATGACGACGACGGAATTGCCCTGGTTGACAAGCTCATGCAGAACTTCAAGTAGCTTGGCTACGTCGTGGAAATGCAATCCGGTTGTCGGCTCGTCCAGGATGTAGAGCGTGCGTCCGGTGGACCGCTTCGACAGTTCCTTGGCGAGCTTCACGCGCTGCGCTTCGCCGCCCGAAAGGGTGTTCGCCTGTTGGCCGATCTTGATGTAGCCGAGCCCCACCTGGTTGAGCGTCACCAGCTTGTCGCGAACCGCAGGCACAGCCGAGAAGAACTCGACGCCTTCCTCCACCGTCATGTCGAGCACATCCGCGATCGATTTGCCCTTGAAGTGGACATCGAGCGTTTCGCGGTTGTAGCGCTTGCCATGGCAGACGTCGCACGTCACGTAAACGTCGGGTAGGAAGTGCATCTCGATCTTGATGACGCCGTCGCCCTGGCAAGCCTCGCAGCGACCGCCCTTGACATTGAAGGAGAACCGGCCCGGCTGGTAGCCGCGTGCCTTCGCCTCCGGCAGGCCCGCGAACCAGTCGCGAATTGGCGTGAAGGCACCGGTATAGGTCGCCGGGTTCGAGCGTGGCGTGCGGCCGATCGGCGACTGGTCGATGTCGATCACCTTGTCGATTTGCTCGAAGCCGTCGATGCGATCGTGATCGGCCGGATTCTCACGCGCACCCATGATGCGCCGAGCTGCGGCCTTGTAGAGCGTCTCGATGAGGAAGGTGGACTTGCCGCCGCCTGAAACTCCGGTAACGGCGGTGAAAACACCGAGCGGGATCGACGCCGTGACATTCTTCAGATTGTTAGCACGCGCGCCTACAACCGTGATTTCCTTTCTCTTTTTCGCCTTGCGCCTTTCGCTCGGGACGGCAACGGAAAGCTCGCCCGCGAGATACTTGCCGGTCAGCGATTTCGGACTGGCCATGATCTCCGAAGGCGCGCCTTCGGCCACGATCTCGCCGCCGTGGATGCCGGCCGCCGGTCCGATGTCGACGACGTAGTCGGCCGTCAGGATCGCGTCCTCGTCATGCTCGACGACGATGACCGTGTTGCCGATGTCGCGCAGGTGCCTCAGCGTGTCGAGCAGGCGGGCATTGTCGCGCTGGTGCAGGCCAATCGACGGCTCGTCGAGCACGTAGAGCACGCCGGTCAGGCCTGAGCCGATCTGCGAGGCGAGGCGGATGCGCTGGCTTTCACCGCCGGAAAGCGTTCCGGAATTGCGCGACAGGCTCAGATACTCGAGGCCGACGTCGTTCAGGAAGCGCAGCCGCTCGCGTATCTCCTTGAGAATGCGCACTGCGATCTCGTTCTGCTTGGTGCTGAGGTGCTGCGGCAGTGCCTCGAACCAATCGCGCGCGGCCCGGATCGACATCTCCGTGACTTCGCCGATATGCAGTTTGTTGATCTTGACGGCGAGCGCTTCGGGCTTCAGCCGGTAGCCGGCGCAGGCGGGGCAGGGAGCAGCCGACATGAAGCGCTCGATCTCCTCGCGCGCCCAGGCGCTGTCGGTTTCCTTCCATCGCCTTTCGAGATTGGGCACGACGCCCTCGAAGGTCTTGGTCGTATTGTAGGCGCGAGCGCCATCCTGATAGTGAAAGGTAATCTTCTCTTCCGTGCCGTAGAGGATCGCCTTCTGCGCCTCCCCGGAAAGCTCGCTCCAGCGACTGCCGAGCTTGAAGCCGAAAACTTTGCCGAGGGCCTCGAGCGTCTGATTGTAATAGGGCGAGGTGGACTTCGCCCAGGGCCCGATCGCGCCGTCGCGCAGGGTCCTGTTCGGCTCCGGGACGACCAGCGCCTCGTCGATCTTCTGTTGGCTGCCGAGACCATCGCACGTCGTGCAGGCGCCGAACGGATTGTTGAAGGAGAAAAGCCGCGGTTCTATCTCGGAGATGGTGAAGCCGGAGACTGGGCAGGCGAACTTCTCAGAGAAGAGTACGCGCTCGTGCGTCTCGTTGAGCGACTTGTTGGCCGAGCCGCCCGCGGAGGTTTCCTTGGGGGGCAGCGGCCGGTCGGCGAACTCCGCGATCGCCAGGCCGTCGGCGAGCGTCAGGCAGGTCTCGAGACTGTCGGCCAGACGCGTCGCGAGATCAGGTCGCACGACGACGCGGTCGACGACGACGTCAATATCGTGCTTGTACTTCTTGTCGAGCGCCGGGACGTCTGCGATCTCGTAGAACTGGCCGTCGACCTTGACGCGCTGGAAGCCCTTCTTCATCAGCTCGGCGAGTTCCTTCTTGTACTCGCCCTTTCGGCCGCGCACGAGCGGCGCCAGGATATAGAGACGTGTGCCTTCGCCGAATTCCAGCACGCGGTCTACCATCTGGCTGACAGTTTGGCTCTCGATCGGCAGGCCGGTTGCCGGCGAGTAAGGCACGCCGACGCGGGCAAAGAGCAGGCGGAGATAATCGTAGATCTCGGTGACGGTTCCGACCGTCGAACGCGGATTGCGCGAGGTCGTCTTCTGCTCGATCGAGATTGCCGGCGAAAGCCCGTCGATCTGATCGACATCCGGCTTCTGCATCATTTCGAGGAACTGCCGGGCGTAGGCCGACAGGCTCTCGACATAGCGGCGCTGGCCTTCCGCATAGATCGTGTCGAAGGCGAGCGAGGATTTTCCGGACCCGGAAAGCCCCGTCATCACGATCAGCTTGTTGCGCGGCAGGTCGAGGTCGATGCCCTTGAGGTTATGCTCGCGCGCGCCGCGAATGGAGATGGTCTTGAGTTCGCTCATCGGAAGCCAGCTTTGCACGTCGGTCGAGAGCCTCCTATGTAATGACG
>JAPSJG010000275.1 GCA_031178305.1 Sinorhizobium sp. | reverse complement strand
ACCGCCCGCCATGGAACAGCCTTATCGGGGTGATCCGCATTCCCTCCCGAAACATCTCGCGCGCCGCGACGTCAAAGGAGCCGGGCACCGAGCCGCCAAGATCGGACCAGTGTCCGTTTGACTGCGAGAAGCCTATCAGGTGATCTTCGTCGAAAATCGGCCGGATTAGGCGGACATCGCTGAAATGGGTTCCGCCGGCATAGGGATCGTTGATCGCATAGACATCGCCCGGCAGCATATCGCCCTCGAAGGCGCGGATTACGTCCTTGCAGGTGAAATGCAGCGTTCCGACATGGACCGCGATGTCCTGGTTGCCCTGGGCGACGGAATTCCCGTCGGAGTCATGCAGGCCGTTCGAGAAGTCGCGATTGTAGATCACGAAGGAATAGCAAGTCCGTAGCATTCGCTCAGCCATTTGGTCGACCGAGGAGATGAAAGAATTCTTCAGCACCTCGAAGGTCACCGGATCGAGGGTCGGTTTCATCATCTTGTTCATCTCTCAGCCTTTCGTGCGGATCAGGATGTTCATGAACTTGTCGACAACCGCGCTCATCCCGACGGGAATGACGGTGGTGGAGTCGAACTGTTCGACGATTGCCGGTCCGGACAACTCGGCGCCAGCGGCAAGGGTTTCGCGTTGATAGATCTCGGCCTCGTAGGCCTTGCCGTCGAACCAGACCTTTCGGCGGGTCGCCGGCTCGGGACGATGCGGTGTCGCCTCGTATTCCGGGATGGCCGCCTTCGGCACCGTCCCGATGGCTTTCACGGCGATCCGGAAGATCGAGACGGGAGCCTCGTCGCGGCGGAAGTTGTATTCACGCTCGTGCTCGGAATGGAAGGCCTCGATCAGGTCGGAGATACGATCGATCCGCGCCGGAGCCGCTACCGAAAGAGACCGCCACTGTCCCTGATACATCATCTCGACGCTTCGCTGCAGGATCATGTCGGCCTCGGGCACGCCCTCATGCGCCAGCCGCTCGACGGCACTTTGCTCCATGCGCAGGAAGGCTTCCTCGATGTCCTTGGGATCGGTCGCCGCAGCGCTCGCCATAAAGCTTTCGGAGAAGTCGTGCTGCACGTCTACCAGGAGGCAGCCGAGTGCCGAGGTGACGCCCGGATTGGGTGGCACGATCACCGTCGGGATCGAGAGCTCCTTGGCAACTGCTGCGCCATGCAGCGCCCCTGCCCCGCCAAAGGCGACCAGCGCAAAGTCACGCGGGTCATAGCCGCGGCTGATCGAGAGCAGCCGCACCGCATTGGCCATGTTGGCATTGGCAACGGCGATGATGGCTTCAGCTGCCTCGTACAGACTCATGTCGAAGGGCTTCGCAACCGTCTCTCTGACCGCGGTTTCGGCCAAGGCCGGATCGAGGGTGATTTTGCCGCCCGCGAGACTGGTGCCCAGCCGTCCTAACACGACATTGGCGTCGGTATTGGTCGCGGTCACATTACCGTTCTTGTAGCAGGCCGGCCCCGGATAGGCGCCCGCCGACTGCGGGCCGTTGCGGAGCGAACCGCCCTCGTCGCGCCAAGCCAGCGAACCGCCGCCGGCACCGATAGTCAAAACCTCGATCGAGGGGAAGCGGATCGGATAGCCGTACTCGATGTACCAGTCCTTCGTGATGCGCGGCTCGCCATTGAAGACCAGGGACACATCGGTCGAGGTGCCGCCCATGTCGAAGCCGATGGAATTGGGGTAGCCGCAGAGATTGCCGATGAAGCGGCTGGCAATGGCGCCGGCCGCAATCCCGGAGCCTGCGAGACGGGCCGAGAAATCCTTCACGCTTCCCGGGGTCATCACGCCGCCGCCGGTATGCAGCAGGAGAAGATCGCGCTCATATCCGGCCGCCGCTAATTTTTCGCTCAGGCGTGAGACATAGTCCACGACGACGGGCGCGCAGACCGCATTCGCCATGGTCGTCGAAAAGCGTTCATGTTCGAATATTTCGGGCATCACCTCCGAGGAAATGGATACGGGCACGTCCGGCATCACTTCCTTGAGGATTGCGCGCATCCGCCTCTCATTGGCACCGTTCACATAGGAGTTCATAAAGCAGACGGCGATCGACTTCACGTCCCGCTTCTTCAAGACCTCAGCTACGCGGCGGGCATCCTCCTCGTTCAGCGCCTCAAGGACGGTGCCTTCGGCATCGACCCGCTCGCGCGCGGTCAGGCGATCGCGACGCGGAATGTAAGGCTTGGAGACGTCCTTGTAGGTGTCCCACAGATCCTCTTTGTTGGCGCGGCGGATTTCCACCACATCGCGGAACCCTTCGGTGCAAACCATGGCGGTCCGCGGCAGGCGACGGGTGATCAAAGCGTTGGTGGCGACCGTCGTGCCATGCGAGAACATCGACACTTCACTGAGGTCGATTTTCCCCTGCTCGACCCCGTTCAGGATCGCGATCATCGGGTCGTCCGGAGTGGAAGAGGTCTTCTCGATGCGGATTGCGCCGCTGTCCTCGTCCATGATGCAGATATCGGTAAATGTGCCGCCGACATCGACTGCAACTCGGATCTTCTTCATGTTGGCTCCTATGTGTTGGACGCAGGCAAGGCTTCGCCCCGCGCCGGAATTCCGGCACGTTGGTTCATCCGTGGATCAGTTGTTTCGAGGTGGCTCAGTCCTGCGTCGACGCAGCCGCCATGGCCTGTCTCCGTGCCTCGGTCGGCGTCACGCCGAAACGCGCCCGGTAATGTTTGCAGAACTGCGACTGGTCGGTGAAACCCCAGCGATAGGCGATCTCCGCGACGGAGCGTTTGCTGCTGGTGACTGCGAGTTCCTCGGCGCAGCGGTTCAGACGATTGTCCCTGATGAAGCTGTTGATCGACTGATCGCTGTCCGTAAACAACCGCTGCAGGTAGCGCAGGGAGATTCCGCAGGCATCCGCGACCGATTGCGGCCGTAGCTCGGCATCCTTCAAGTGGTCACGGATATATTGCTCCGCGCGCTGCAGATGCGCCGCCCGAATGGACGACACCGTGCTGTCGAGAACCCGCTCGTCACTGCGAATTGCAAGGCACAGCATATCCAGGATATGCATTCCCGCGGCCTCGCGTGCTGCCTCGCCGATATGGTCAATGTGGGCGGCCGTCGTTTTAACCGTGTCGATGAAATAGGACGCTACACCTTGCGTCGCATCGAAGATCAGCGCACCGATGCGCTCGGCCGATCCGATACGGGAGCGCACGCCGGCCGACGGCACCTTGAGCACCCAGAGTGAGTTCGTCTTGCCGTGCCAGAACTCGTAGGGCGCATCGCCACGCTCCACCAGGAAGCCGCCGACGCCGCATCTCGCCGTGCGGGAACCCTGGGAGAAGTTCACCTCGTTCAGCTCTGGGATGGTGATCAGGATGCTGCTGTCGCGTTCATTCAGGAAATGGCGGCGTTGGCGGCGGTAGAGGATTCCGTCGCAGCGCATCTTGGACAGCCCGACGATGCCGAGCGACCAGGCCTCGAGGCTGCCGGAGAACTCGGCACGATTGCGATATTCGGTATCAAGCGGAAAGTAGGTGTCGGTCACTGCCTGCTGCCAGGCATCGGCGCCCTGCTTGGTGATCCCGCCACTGTCAACGACGTACTTCATGTTCACCCCTCTTGATGGCCGATCTTCGCCGGCTTTCTTTCTTTGGAATGACTTTACACCGCTCGATCAGATTTGCTTGGTCAAAAGCGTATAATTTTTTTGCGCCTCACGCCCACCAATCGCGATCTCTTCGCCTGTTGCGGCCGCCGTTTTGCGGCCGCAACGCTCGAGTCAGCGTACGCGCGAGCGCAACATGTCGAATGCGGCGCCAAGGATCAGAATGGCGCCGATCACCACCGGCTGAAGCTGGCCGTTGATCTGCAAGAGGTTCATGCCCACGGACAAACCGATGACGAGCAGCGACCCCAGAGCCGGTGCCAGAACCGTTCCCTTCCCGCCGCGAAGCGACGCGCCTCCGACCACCGCGGCGGCAATGCTGCCGAGCACCAGGTTCGTACCGAGATTGGGTTCTCCGGAGCCGATCTGCGCTGTCATCAGCAGCCCTGCGAGCGATGCGAGCAGGCCGCTGGCTACATAGGCGGCGCACAGATGCAGCCGGACTTTGAGGCCGGCGGCATGAGCCGCTGCCGGACTGTCGCCCACGAGGTAGAGCACACGCCCCGGGGCCGTCGAGGACAGCATGACATGAAGCGCCAATCCGACGAGGACGGCCATCGTCACCGGCGCGGGCAGGAACAGCCACCACGCCTCGTTGAAGGCAAAAGTGAAGGTTCGTGGCAGGTCGAAGATCGGGAAACCGCCCGAGATGGTGGTGGAAAGACCGCCGAAAATGCTCATGGTCGCGAGCGTGGCCACAAAGGGATTGACCCTCCCATAGGCAACAAGCGTCCCGTTGATTGCGCCGATTGCGGCACCGATCACGAGGCCCGTCGCGACCCCCGCCGCCACGCCGGTAACTGGCCCGGCCACGGCAGTGACGGCAGTCATCACCATCGAGGCCGCGACGGAAACGAGCGAGACGCATGCGCCGACCGAGAGGTCGAAACCCCGGGTGATCAACACGACGAGTTGTGCCGCGGCAAGAAAGAAGAAGAGCGCGCCCTGCTTCAGCACGTTGGCGATGTTGCCGCCCGACAGCATCGCCGGCTCCACGAGACCGAACCCCAGGAACACCGCCACGATGACGGCCGGCAACCCCAGTTGCACGAGCGAGTCCCGCGGCCGGACCGGCGCCTCTTGCAGCGGCTTAAACATCCGAGGTCTCCATGGTAGCGGCACGAGCCTCGACCCAAACGGCGATCAGCACGACCAGGCCGATCACGATGACATGATACTTGCTGTCGATACGGGCAAGGCTCATGGCATTGCCGAGGACTGAAAGAAACAGCGAGCTCAGAACAATGCTCTGCACCTTGCCGACACCGCCCTTGAGCGAAACGCCGGCGATGACGGCGACCGAAATGCTCTGCAGCATCAGATTGCCTCCGAGCGTAGCCTCGCCCGATCCCACCCTCGCCGTCAGCAGGATGCCGGTCAGCCCGGCCAACAGAGCGCTGACGACATAGGCTGCGCACATATATGTGCGGGTATCGATGCCGGTTTGGCGGGCGGCCTTCTCGTTGCCGCCGACCGCGTAGAAATAGCGCCCGTGGCGCGATTGGCTCTGCAGGTACCAGAGCGCGAGCACGACTGCGGCCGCTATGAAGGCGACACCCGGAACGCCGAGGAGCCGCCCATTGCCGAGGATCTCCAGGAAGATCGCGGGCAGATTGTAAATCGGGCTTCCGCCGGTGGCATAGGCAGCCAAACCCGTTGCGATTGACATCGTACCGATCGTCACCATGAAGGAGGAGATACGTCCGAAGCTGACAAGCAGTCCATTGCACAACCCAACCAGCAGCGCGGGCAGCAGTCCGACCAGACATCCGAGGACGAGCAAGCCGATGCCGGCCATCCCCCAACCCGCCAGAAACACCAGCGCCATTGCGGTGCTGACACTGGTGAGGGCAACGAGCGCGCCGACAGAAATGTCGAAGCCGCCGACGATCATCACCATCATCTGGCCGGCGGATATCACAGTCAGAAACGATGCATTGCGCAGCACATTCATCAGATTGGCCGTTTTGAGAAACCTGGGCTCGTAGAGCGCCGTCAGGACACAGGCCGCGAC
>JAPSJG010000274.1 GCA_031178305.1 Sinorhizobium sp. | reverse complement strand
TTTGTAAATACGTATCTTCATCCACTTTCGGCCAACATGCCGCGGCATCTGAACTCTCCCAGGGCGTTGCATTGACCTGGGTCTTCACCTACCTCCCTCCCATGGGCATTTATCGGTCAATCGCATGCGAGATTGTTCGTGAGCGCGGGATCAGGAAAAGTGAACGCGGTTTTCCGCCCCGCGTCCCGCGCTAAATTCGAGAATCGTTCACGTCCATGATTATGTCGATGCGACCTAAAATCATCAGTGCGGCGACGCGCAAGCGAGATCTTCGTCACGCAGCTGTGTGGGACGATGCCGTCGCGAGAGGAGGAAACACGATGAAGAAATTCGCCATCGTCGCCATCATGATCGCCGCCATCGTCTGGCTCCTCAACACCTCCCTGCTTGCCACGCCGCCAGCCGGCGAGCCGAAGGTGCTCGCCCATCGCGGTATCCATCAGGTGCACAAGCCTGACGGCGTCGACGAGAACACCTGCACGGCAAGCCGCATCGAACCACCCCGCCATTCCTATCTCGAGAACACGATCGCTTCCATGCGCGCGGCGTTCGACAGCGGTGCCGATGTCGTCGAAATCGACGTCCATCTGACGCCGGACCGCAAATTCGCAGTCTTCCACGACTGGACGCTCGATTGCCGGACCGATGGTTCCGGGGTCACCGAGGAGACGCCGATGTCCGAACTGAAGAGGCTCGACATCGGCTACGGCTACACGGCGGACAGCGGCAAGACTTTTCCGTTCCGCGGTCAGGGCGAGGGACAGATGCCGACCCTGACAGAGGTCTTCAATGCGCTGCCGCATGGCCGGTTCCTTATCAACTTCAAGAGTGAACGCCGGGAGGAAGGCGCGACGCTTGCAGTGTTGCTGCGCATCCGGCCCGAGTGGCGCAAACAGGTCTTCGGCGTTTACGGCGGCACGACGCCGACACAGGAGGCGCTGCGGCTGGTGGAGGGACTCAGGGGCTATGACCGACAGTCCACCCTGGCGTGCCTCGGCCGCTACATCGCCTATGGCTGGACGGGCCTCGTGCCGGAGGCCTGTCACGACACGCTGATCGTGGTGCCGGGCAACTACGCTCCGTTCCTCTGGGGCTGGCCGCATCGCTTCTCGGCACGCATGCAAGCGGCGGGAAGCGACATCATCCTGCTTGGCGCCTCCTATGACGGCGGGGATTTTACGACCGGCATTGACAGTCCCGACGACCTGGCACTCGTTCCGGAGGATTTTTCGGGCTATGTCTGGACGAATCGGGCGGAAGCGATCGGCCCTCTGCTCAGCAGGAGCCTTGCCGCGTCCAATGACGGCAAGTAGCGGCGTTTCATGGGAACGGGCGCTCACATGCTCTCACCGCCGCTCTATACCTTTGCTGTTGCCGCATTTGTGCGACGTCGGGTGATTCCACCTGACTTCAAAATGCTCTCTATTTCGGGAAGTCGAGGCCCATTTCGCGGAAGCGCTCCGGGTCGTCGCCCCAGTTCTCGCGCACCTTCACGAACAGGAAAAGGTGGACCGGCTGCTCCAGGATCTCGGCAATTTCCTTGCGCGCCGCGGTCGAGATCGCCTTTATCGCCTCACCGCCCTTGCCGAGCGCGATCTTCTTTTGGCTCTCGCGCTCCATGTAGATCACCTGTTCGATACGAACCGACCCGTCCTTGCGCTCTTCCCACTTTTCCGTTTCGACGTGCGAGGCATAGGGAAGCTCCTGGTGCAGGCGCAGGAACAGCTTTTCGCGGGTGATCTCGGCGGCGAGCTGGCGCATCGGCAGATCGGAGATCTGGTCCTCGGGATAATACCAGGGGCCTTCCGGCAGTGTTGCGGCGAGATAATCCATGAAATCGCTGCAGCCGGAACCATTGAGCGCCGAGATCATGAAGGTACGGTCGAACTTGATGGCCTCGTTGGCTGCAGCCGCCAGCTTCAGGAGTTCCTCCGGGCGGACCCGATCGATCTTGTTGAGCACCAGGATTTTCTGTTGCGGCACCTCCTTCAGCGCCTCGAGTATCGCTTCCGCATCTCCCTTGAGCCCGCGCTCGCTGTCAATCAGCAGCACGATCACGTCGGCATCCTTGGCGCCGCCCCAGGCGGTCGTCACCATGGCTCGGTCGAGCCGGCGGCGCGGCTTGAAGATGCCGGGTGTGTCCAGAAAGACGATCTGGGTTTTGTCGTGGATCGCGATGCCGCGGATGATCGCCCGCGTCGTCTGCACCTTATGGCTGACGATCGTCACCTTCGCGCCGACAAGGCGATTCACCAATGTCGATTTGCCGGCATTCGTTGCGCCGATCAGCGCCACGAAGCCCGAGCGGGTCGGCTTGGCGCCGGCGCCCTTATCCTGTTCTTTGTCCGTCATGGCTTCCGTCAATTTCCGGCAGACCGTTTCTGCCAAACACCTTCGCGTTCCAGCAACCGCGTGGCGGCGATCTGCTCAGCGCCGCGCTTGGAGCGATCGACCCCCATCTCCGGCTCGATGCCGGCGACCTCGACGGTCACCGTGAAACGGGGATCGTGGTCGGGACCGGAACGGTCGTCCGTCCTGTATTTCGGCGCGACGCCGAACTTGGCGTGCGCCCATTCCTGCAGTTCCGTCTTCGCGTCGCGGCGGGCGCCGTCGGCGCTCGCGGCGCGGTGTGTCCAATGTTTGAGCACAAAGCGCCGCGCCGCCTCCAGACCGCCGTCGAGATAGATGGCGGCGATCAGAGACTCTACCACATCGGCCCTGACGTTCATCATGTGCTTGCCGGTGATCTTTTTCACGTCCGAGCCGGTGCGAATGAACTCGTGCAGCGACAGTTCATCCGCCACCTTGGCGCAGCTCTCGGCGCTCACAAGCTGGTTCAAGCGCACCGAAAGCTCGCCCTCGTTGGCGTCGACAAAGGCTTGGAACAGCAGTTCGGCGACACAGAGCCCGAGTACCCGGTCGCCGAGGAATTCGAGGCGCTGATAGTTGCTCCCTCGAGCGTTGCGGGCACTGGAATGCGTCAACGCGCGATCGAGCCGCTCCTTCTCGGCGAACTGATAACCGATCGCGGCCTCGAGTCTTGCCCGATCCTCCGCGCTCAGCGAGCGTCCCTTCATCATTCGACAACCTTGAACAGACGATCGTAGCGCAGGTTCGCCGGCCATTTCCAGATTTCACGGAAGGAGGTGTCGTTGCCGAGCGAGAAGAAGATGAGGCTCGCGCGGCCCACCAGGTTCTCCGCCGGAACGAAGCCGACGTCGAAACGGCTGTCGGCGGAGTTGTCGCGGTTGTCGCCCATCATGAAGTAGTGGCCTGCCGGCACGATGAATTCGCGGGTATTGTCGCCGCGCGCATCCGGGAACTGGTCAAGCGTGTCGTAGGCAACGCCGTTGTCCATGGTCTCGCGGTAGACGGGGATATCACCACCCGTGTCGTACTGGTCGTCCGCCCGGAAGAGCCCGTCCGGCACGCGATCGACCGGCTGGTCGTTCACGTAGAGGATGCTGTTCCTGACCTGAATACGATCGCCGGGAAGGCCGACGAGGCGTTTGATGTAGTCGATGTCCGGGTTTGGCGGGAAACGGAAGACGACGATATCGCCGCGCTGCGGCTCGCTCGCAAAGATCCGCCCGCTGAACAGGTTTGGCGAAAAGGGCAGCGAATATTTCGAGTAGCCGTAGGCGAACTTGTTGACGAAGATATAGTCGCCGACGAGCAGCGTCGGCATCATCGAACCCGACGGAATCGTAAAGGGCTGAAAGAAGACTGTCCGGATAACCAGGGCCAGAAGCAGCGCCTGGACGATGACCTTCACGTTTTCCCAAACGCCACTCTGCTTCGCTTCTGTCTTTTCTGCCACTCTGCGTTCTTCCTTGTCGTCTTGCCCGGAGGGCGCATTGCGCTTCAACATTCAACCGCCTCCGAATTCTCGTGCTGCGCGACGCCGCGCAAGTCGATGCTATACGTTGCCGGAATACCGCGCTTCAAGCGACCTTTACAGCGCCGCGCGTCTTTTCAGAGGCGCCAGGCATGCGCGCTCCTGCCTCGTTCCTGTTATCCCAGCAGTGCTCTAGAGCCTTTCATGGCTAAATGGAAGCAATTCTGCCGGAGCAGGTTTTCGTCAGGTCAGTGGCGATTGCCGAGCGTTCGCTCCGCTTGAGTTAACAGAATTGTTTCCATTTAGACATGAAAGGCTCTAAACCGTTCCCTCCACTGGGGCAACCGGAAGCGCCTCGATAATCACGAAGGCCTGCGCCAGCGGAAAATCGTCGGTGATCGTCAAATGAATGGCTGCACGGTGACCGACGGGCAGGATTTCCTGCAGGCGCTCTGCTGCGCCCCCCGTCAATTGCATCGTCGGCTTGCCGCCCGGCATGTTGACGACGCCCATGTCCTTCCAGAACACGCCCTGCGCCAGGCCGGTACCAAGCGCCTTTGAGCAGGCCTCCTTGGCCGCGAAGCGCTTGGCATAGGAAGCAGCGCGATTCTTACGCCCCTCCGACTTGGCGATTTCGATGTCCGTGAAACAGCGGTGCACGAAGCGCTCGCCGAAACGCTCTAGCGAGCTCTCGACCCGGCGAATGTCGATGAGATCGCTGCCGATGCCGATGATCATGATGGCTGTCCGAGCTTTTGCCCACGCTCCAGCCGGCGCCGCTTCTGAAACAGCCAGGCCGCCCGGAAGGCGAGCGGATAAAAGATCAAGGCGCCCCCGATGGCGAGCGGCAGCGAACCGACGAGCATCGGCTTCAAAACGGGGCCCCAGAGTTCGGCGAGGTTCATCTGCTCAACCATCCGGCCGACCTCCGCCGAGTCTATGCCGGCCCCGTCCTTCGGCCCCACGAGCACGGTGCCGATCTCGTAGGAAGCCGTCAGGATCACCGGGATGGTGACGGGATTGGCAAGTGCCGTGGTAATGGCGGCTGCAAACACGTTACCGGAGAAAATCCATGCCAGCACGACCGCAAGGACGATGTGCAATCCGAAGAACGGCGTCAAGGAAGTTGCCGCCCCAGCCGCCACCCCGACGGCAATCGAGTGCGGCGACGATTTCAGCCGCAGGACGCGCAAGCCGACATAACGGAGGCCACGCCCGCGCCCCTTGCGCGGCCAAAGCATCGCGCGAAGCCGTTCGCTTAGCGTGACCGGATTTCTGCGCCTGAATAACATCTATGCCGTCATCGCATCCCAAAAGCGCCGCTCATTGCGCAAGACGGCCCCGATGCATTTCGAGGCCGCCATTTGATGGCCGCAAGATAGGCGGGAGACCCGCGGCGCGCAAGTGAGCCCGTGCAGCAAGGCACACCTGAAAGGTATGTAGCGCGAGTATGGTCTCGACTGCATACCCTCTGCTCATCGACGCCCTGGCTGAAGGCGCGACATGTAGCATTTACCCATTGGGGCGGGGCGTTGGTCGAGCGTGCAACGGCTGCGATCAGTAGTATTTCCTGAAAAGACCGCGGTCGATCTGACGCTGACGGTATTCGAGGTCGATGCGATCGACGGAACCGTTCAGATAGGTGATCTCACGCTCCTCGACGGAGGGAATGTGCAGGGCACGAGTGATCTTCTTCAACTGCTTGAACATGGCAAACCTCTTCGTTCACCTCCCGAGCCGAAGATAGTTTAGCCATTGCTGCTTCACCAGCGCGAGGATCAAGCATCAGTCATGCAGCCGGCGCATGGCATGCCGATTTCCCGCT
>JAPSJG010000273.1 GCA_031178305.1 Sinorhizobium sp. | reverse complement strand
ACCCGGTGGTCATGGGCAAGGCCCGCGCCAAGCAGGACCAGATCGCCACCGTGTTCGAGGGCGACATCATCCCCTTGCGCGAGCGCGTCAAGGTGATGCCGCTGCTGCTCCACGGCGATGCCGCCTTCGCGGGACAGGGCGTCGTTGCCGAAATTCTCGGCCTTTCCGGCCTGCGCGGCCATCGCGTCGCCGGAACGGTGCATTTCATCATCAACAACCAGATCGGCTTCACCACGAACCCGGCCTTCTCGCGCTCTTCGCCCTATCCGTCGGACGTCGCCAAGATGATCGAGGCGCCGATCTTCCACGTAAACGGCGATGATCCGGAGGCCGTCGTCTACGCGGCCAAGGTCGCGACCGAGTTCCGGATGAAGTTCCACAAGCCGGTCGTCATCGACATGTTCTGCTATCGCCGCTTCGGCCATAACGAGGGCGACGAGCCGGCGTTCACGCAGCCGAAGATGTATCGCGCGATTCGCGCGCACAAGACGGTCGTCCAGCTCTATTCCGGGCGCCTGATCGCCGAAGGCCTGATCACCGAAGGCGAAGTGGAGAAGATGAAGGCGGACTGGCGCGCCCATCTCGAGCAGGAATTCGAGACCGGCCAGTCCTACAAGCCGAACAAGGCTGACTGGCTCGACGGGGCCTGGTCGGGCCTGCGCACCGCCGATAACCAGGATGAGCAGCGCCGCGGCAGGACCTCAGTGCCGATGAAGCAACTGAAGGAGATCGGCCGCAAGATCTCCGAAATCCCGGCCGGCTTCAACGCTCATCGCACCATCCAGCGCTTCATGGAAAACCGCGCCAACATGATCCAGACCGGCGAGGGCATCGACTGGGCCATGGCGGAAGCGCTGGCTTTCGGCACGCTTGTGACCGAGGGCACGAAGATTCGTCTCTCGGGTCAGGACTGTGAGCGCGGCACCTTCTCGCAGCGCCATACGGTGCTTTACGATCAGGAGACCGAAGAGCGCTATATCCCGCTTGCCAACCTATCGCCGACGCAGGCGCGCTACGAGGTCATCAACTCAATGCTTTCGGAAGAGGCGGTGCTCGGTTTCGAATATGGCTATTCGCTTGCCCGCCCGAATGCTCTGACGTTGTGGGAAGCGCAATTCGGCGACTTCGCCAACGGCGCCCAGGTGATCTTCGACCAGTTCATCTCGTCCGGCGAACGCAAGTGGCTGCGCATGTCCGGCCTCGTCTGCCTGCTGCCGCACGGCTACGAGGGGCAGGGACCGGAGCACTCCTCCGCACGCCTCGAGCGCTACCTGCAGCTTTGCGCCGAAGACAACATGCAGGTCGCCAATGTGACGACGCCGTCGAACTATTTCCATATCCTGCGCCGCCAGGTGAAGCGCGATTTCCGCAAGCCGCTGATCCTGATGACGCCGAAGTCGCTGCTGCGCCACAAGCGCGCGATCTCCAGCCTTTCGGAAATGGCCGGCGAGAGCTCCTTCCACCGCCTGCTCTGGGACGATGCCGAGGTCATGAAGGACGGCCCGATCAAGCTGCAGAAGGATTCGAAGATCCGTCGCGTCGTGATGTGCTCGGGCAAGGTCTATTACGACCTCCTCGAAGAACGCGAGAAGCGCGGGATCGACGACATCTACCTGTTGCGCGTCGAGCAGCTCTATCCGTTCCCCGCCAAGGCGCTCATCAACGAGCTCAGCCGCTTCCGCCATGCGGAGATGGTCTGGTGCCAGGAAGAGCCGAAGAACATGGGCGCCTGGTCGTTCATCGACCCCTATCTCGAATGGGTGCTCGCCCATATCGACGCCAAGTACCAGCGGGTGCGCTACACCGGCCGTCCGGCCGCGGCATCGCCTGCCACGGGCCTGATGTCCAAGCACCTGGCGCAGCTTGCCGCTTTCCTCGAGGACGCGCTGGGGGGCTGATCAAGCCCTCCAGGGTCGGCCCAATCGACAGAAACAGATATCTGATCAACGGAACAAAAATCATGGCAACAGAAATCCGCGTTCCCACCCTCGGCGAATCCGTCAGCGAAGCGACCGTCGGAACCTGGTTCAAGAAGGTCGGCGATGCGATCAAGGCGGACGAGCCGATCCTCGAGCTCGAGACCGACAAGGTGACGATCGAGGTTCCGGCGCCGGCCGCCGGGACGCTCTCCGAAATCGTTGCCCAGGCAGGCGAGACCGTCGGCCTCGGCGCGCTGCTCGGCCAGATCGCCGAAGGCGCGGGTGCCCCCGCCGCGGCCCCGACCGAAAAGAAAGCTGAACCTGTAGCCGCCACTGCCGCTCCGGCCGGGCAGCCGGCCGCCGCCGCCGCGCCCCAGCCCGCCTCGTCCATGCCGCCGGCACCGGCCGCGGCCAAGCTCATGGCCGAGAACAAGCTCTCCGCCGACCAGATCGACGGTTCGGGCAAGCGCGGCCAGGTGCTGAAGGGCGATGTGCTTTCTGCCGTCGCCAAAGGCATCTCTGCGCCCGCCGCCGCTGAGCCGGCCAAGGTTCAGGCCCGCGCACCGGCGCCGGCCGAGGATGCCGCCCGCGAAGAGCGCGTCAAGATGACCCGCCTGCGCCAGACGATCGCCAAGCGCCTGAAGGATGCGCAGAACACCGCGGCGATGCTCACCACCTATAACGAGGTGGACATGAGCGCGGTCATGAGCCTGCGCTCGAAGTACAAGGATGTCTTCGAGAAGAAGCACGGCGTGAAGCTCGGTTTCATGGGCTTCTTCACCAAGGCGGTCACGCACGCTCTCAAGGAGTTGCCGGCTGTCAACGCCGAAATCGACGGCACCGACATTATCTATAAGAACTTCTGTCACGTCGGCGTCGCCGTCGGCACCGACAAGGGGCTCGTCGTGCCGGTCGTGCGCGATGCCGATCAGATGTCGATTGCGGAGATTGAGAAGGAAATCGGCCGTCTCGGCAAGGCGGCGCGCGACGGGACGCTCTCGATGGCCGACATGCAGGGCGGCACCTTCACCATCTCCAACGGCGGTGTCTACGGTTCGCTAATGTCGTCGCCGATCCTCAACGCGCCGCAGTCCGGCATCCTCGGCATGCACAAGATACAGGACCGCCCGGTTGCGATCGGCGGCCAGGTCGTCATACGTCCGATGATGTATTTGGCGCTCTCCTACGACCACCGCATCGTCGACGGCAAGGAAGCCGTGACCTTCCTGGTGCGCGTCAAGGAGAGCCTCGAAGATCCGGAACGCCTGGTGCTCGATCTCTGAGGACTAGACTTCTAGCCAATGGCGGGGGCGCAAGCCCCCGTCTTCTCGCCCCGCGCATGGACGATCCCCCGAAGCCGCCGAGCTGGGCATCGACAGCTATGGAGCTACACGCTAGGCTCCGGGAGCACGCTATGCGCGCATCCGGACGCCCGCCCTATTCATCTGGTCCTCAACGCACCGGTCGCACAAGATGAGCAATTACCTGTTCGAACTTGCATCGTTGATGGCGATCTTTTCCTTCGCCATCGTTTCTCCCGGCGCTGACCTCGCCATGGTCATGCGGCAGTCTCTCGTACACGGCCGTCGCCCTGCAATCATCACCGCCTTCGGCATCGGCGCGTCGCTGATGTTCCACGTAACCTACACCATTCTCGGCCTGGGGCTGATCATCTCGCAATCGATCTACCTCTTCAACATCGTCAAATGGTGCGGCGTCGCTTACCTGATCTATATCGGCATCAGGGCGCTGAGGGCCGGCCAGACGGAGATTGCCGTCGACACGGAGGGGACCACCGGTGCGGCCAAGAGGCAGACGGCTTTGAAGGCGTTTGGGCTCGGCTTCGCGGCGAATGCGCTCAATCCGAAGGCCGTATTCTTCTTCCTGTCGATCTTCTCGACGGTCGTCAGTGCACACACGCCAATGCCGGTCAAGTTCGGTTACGGCCTGGTCATGGCGAGTTCGCTCATCCTCTGGTTCGTCGGCGTCAGCTTTTTCATGACGACGCCGAGGATGCGGGCGACCTTTACCCGCGCCAGCAAGTGGATCGATCAGGCGAGCGGTGTCGTCTTTATCGCCCTCGGCCTGAAGCTCGCGACCGAGAGGGCTGCGTGAAGATGGGGGGCCGCGAAGCCTTGTTCACCCTGTTCGCTCTGGGGCTCGCCTGTCCCGCACATGCGGACGAATGCAGCCAGGCGAAGGCGATCTATGCGGACGAGGCAGGCGGCTATCAACTCAGTTTCGAGCCGGTCGGATCGGAAGCGGCTGTCACCAGCAATCACTTCAAGATCAGCATCAATGGCACCGGATTGCTGCTCGACGGCGTCGTCATGGCCTCCGGCGAACCGGAACGCCCTAACGGCATCGTCATGCACAATTGCCCAACAGGCGACGTGACCGGTGCCGAGCTTGCCGCCTGCACTGTCTGGCAGGGGCCGATCTATACTGTCGACAGCGCCGGCAAGGTTGGCCTGCTTCAGGGCGAGGATGCGCCAGCCGCCGAGAAGGTCCTGCTTCCGTCTTTCGCGCCGTCGCTGCGCGCCTCGAGCGCCTGGGGCGAGGACAAGGCGCAGTCGGACAGTTCCGACGTCTTCGAGTTCATGGGATGCGCTGAATGAGCGAAGGGCGCGTTCTTCTCGTAACCGGCGGCAGCCGCGGCATCGGCGCGGGCGTCTGCCTTGCGGCGGCTAGCGAGGGCTGGCGGGTCGCAGTCAACTACGCTTCGAACCGGCAGGCAGCTGAGGAGGTGGTCCGCCGCATTTCCGAGGCTGGCGGTTCCGCGGTCGCGATAGTCGGCGACATCGGTTCAGAGGATGGCGTACAGGCGATCTTTGCGGCGGTCGATGCCGCCTTCGGACGCCTCGACGGCCTCGTCAATAATGCCGGCATCGTCGGCCCGCCGCAGCGGATCGACGAGATTTCGCCCGAACGGCTGGAGCGGATGTTCCGCGTCAATGTGACCGGCGCCATCCGCTGCACGGCGGAGGCGGTGCTTCGCATGTCGACGCGTCATGGCGGGAAAGGCGGTGCGATCGTCAATCTCTCGTCCGCTGCAGCCGTGCTCGGCGCAGCCGGACAATATGTCGATTACGCGGCAACCAAGGGGGCAATCGACAGCTTCACAATTGGGCTTGCGCGCGAAGTGGCGGCGGAGGGCATCCGCGTCAACGCCGTGCGCCCCGGCATCATCGATACGGACATCCATGCCTCCGGCGGTCTGCCCGATCGGGCAAGTCAAATGGCCTCTTCCATCCCCATGCAGCGTCCCGGCTCGGCCAGCGAGGTCGCAGATGCAATTCTCTATCTTCTGTCGGATAAGGCGACTTATGTGACGGGAGCCATTCTCAGTGTCAGCGGCGGGCGATGACCGCGCTCCCAAGAAGGAACGATAAATGGCTTATGATCTCATCGTTATCGGAAGCGGCCCCGGCGGCTATGTCTGCGCCATCAAGGCGGCGCAACTCGGCATGAAGGTCGCCGTGATCGAAAAGCGCAGCACCTATGGCGGCACCTGCCTCAATGTCGGCTGCATTCCGTCCAAGGCGCTGCTGCACGCTTCCGAGATATATCACCATGCACAGCACGGTCTGGAGGCGCTGGGCGTGGAGGTCGCAAGCGCGAAACTCAACCTCGAAAAGATGATGGCCCATAAGGACGCGACGGTTAAGGCGAATGTCGAGGGCGTCTCCTTCCTCTTCAAGAAAAACAAGATCGACGGCTTCCAGGGGCTGGGCAAGGTGCTCGGCCAGGGCAAGGCCTCCGTCACCGATGATAATG